>DASXVS010000018.1 GCA_036504095.1 Armatimonadota bacterium
GTCGGCGGGCGTCGGATCCGTGTCGGGAAGCGGGAGGTCACCACCCACGCTGCCCACGAAGATGTGACTGCTCGCGTCATAGAACGACCAGGCCAGGTACCCCGCGTAGCCGTGCACCCCCACGACCACGGCCGCCAGCAGCGCAAGCACCCCCGCGGCAACGGCGACCCTTGAACCCGCCCGCCGGGCGAACAGCCAGACGTCCACCATGGCCAGCAGTCGCCAGAGCCCGAGCAGGATGCCGAGCACCAGGACGGTCTGCGCAAACGCCGGGTCGAACAGGTCCAGGGCCATGCCCCGCAGGCCGCGCTGCGCGAGCCCCAGGATCACGTACCCGAGGACCGCGAGCATCGGGAGCGCGTACACGAGCGCGAGCCGATGCCGGCGTTGGTAGGCGTGCCCCAGCCCTGGCCAGATGAAGGACAGCACGACGGCTGCCGTGGCCGAACGGGCCGGGGCGCGCGTCGATGCCATGTTCGTTGAGTCCCCCACGTTCGCGGGCGGCCGTCCGACCGTAGTGGCCTCGACGGTAGCGCATCGGGCGAAAGGGTGTCGGGGCCCTGAGCGTAGCGCGGGACGCGGATCGACGCCCGAGCCGAGCACCCCGCGTACGGGCACTACCGAGCTGCTGATCCCGCGCCCTGTGGTGCCGCCGATGCCGTGGGCGAGGTCGATGGCCCGTACCAGCGTCTGTCCGGGCGAACGGTGTGACCGACTCATTGGCGAACTTCTTCATGTCGGGCACGAGCATGTGCACCGAGGGATCGGACGACTTGCGGGAATAGCCCGGGCCTCAGGACGACCCGCTCGATGTCGTCCTGCTTCACCTTGGTCGAGGTTGAGCACCTCGCAAGGCCGCTTGGCCGGGAGTTGTTCTTGAGCATCCCGCTCGCGGCAGCGAGGATGTCGGGCAGCTTGGCAGCATGCGAGCAGGAGCTACTGCTGGCGGTGGGCCTGGGAGAAGTCGCTGTCGCTGGCGCGAGAGCGAGCGGACGTACCCGAGCGCCTTCTAGGCTGCGAGGTCATGCTTGCCGGCGCTCAGGTGTAAGCCAGCCGGAGGCAGCGGTACGACGCGGCCAGGTTCAAACGGGAGTGCATCGGCGGTCCATACGCTGTCAGCGAATCGGGCGGCCGCGCCTGACCCGATCCAAGGCTCGGCGCTAGGTGGTGAGCCCTTCCGGCGCGTACAGCGTGGGGTCCACGTCATGCCGGGCGAACAGCTCGCGCCAGCGACGAAGGAAGACGGACGTGTCAAATGTCGCGGCGTGTGCCCGGATCAACGTGGGTTGGAACGTGAGGTCATCGAGTCGCTCGATGGCGTCGACCAGGTCGTCAACGGTCTGGCGCTCGAAGAACACCCCGGTCACGTTTTCCAGGACGCTCTCGCGGGGACCGCCCGCCCGGAGGGCGATAACCGGCTTGCCGGCCGCCATCGCCTCAACCGGGGCGATCCCGAAGTCCTCAACACCCGGCACGAGATACGCGTGACAGCGGGCGAACAGGTCGACGAGCTCTGACCGGTCGACACGCCCCGTGAACCGGACGGTCGGGCCACCCCGCGCCTCGAGCCGCAGGCGTTCCGGGCCATCCCCCACGATGACCAGGTCGCGCCGAAGCCGGGTCGCGGCATCGACGGCGAGATCAAGCCGCCGGTACGCCAGCATTCGGGCGGCGACGAGGAGATAGCCGTCGTCGCGAGTGGAGAGCGGGATGGATCCGACGTCTACTGGGGGATGGATCACCTCGGCCTCGCGGCCCCACAGGCGGCGGATCCGATCCCGCACCGCGCCCGAGTTCGCGACGACGACGTCCGGGCGGCCCGCCGTGGCCACGTCCCAGCGCTGCAGGAGCGGCCTGATCGTCCGGGCCGCCAGCCGCGACGTCAATGACAAGCTGGACTTCTCAAGGTACGCGTCGAGGTCCCATGCATAGCGCATCGGGGTGTGCACGTAGGTCGCATGCAGGGCTCCCTTGCGCGTGCGCACCGCATGGGCGAACGCGATGGAACTGCTCACGACCAAGTCGAACGCCCTGAGGTCAAGCGCGGAGTACCACACCGGGTACAAGGGCAGGAACCCGCGGAAGTGGTCAGTCGGGCCCGTGAACCGCTGGATCGGCCAAGTTCGCACCCGCCGCGGGTCGATCTGGTGCCCGAATCGCCCGGCGTGGAAGAAGCTCGTGAACACCGATGCGTCCGGGAGGAGACCGGCGAACTCGACCGCACAGGCGTCCGCTCCACCGTCGGTGACGAAGAAATCGTGGACTACCGCCGCACGCGGAGACTCACGCCGCGCAGTCTGCATCTGAACTGATGGTATCTCGTAACGACTTGTCGAAACGCAGAGTCACTCCAGGACGCGATGCGAGTGATCGTGCCGCAGCTCGCGAAGCACCAAGCTTCTCGGCGATGGCTGGCGCACGCTACCCTTTGGCTCTATCTACTGCATTCTGCCTCTGACAACGGCTCGTCGACGACACTCACCTGGACCAGGAGCGCTATGTACAGTCCAGACCCGGCGCCTCGTCGTGGGCCCGTGGCACGGCGAGTCACGGCGGTGGTCCTGAACTGGAACGGCTGGCGGGACACGATCAAGTGTGTCGAGTCGCTACGGCACCTCGACGTGTCACCGAACGTCCTGGTGGTGGACAACGGTTCCACCGATGAGTCAGTGAACCAGATCCGCGCGGCTGCCCCATGGGTCCGTCTCGTTCTGCTCGCGACTAATCGCGGCTTCGGGGGTGGCATGAATGCGGGCATCGCATCGGCGTTGTGCGACGATCAGGACCTCGACTTCATCTGGCTCCTGAACAACGACACCCTCGTCGAACGACACAGCCTTGGGCGCATGATCGCCCTAGCGGAGTCCGACCCGAAGATCGGGATTGTGAGTAACCGACTAGTGGACACCGACGACTCAGGCCGGGTGCAGGCATTGGGCGGCGGGGGTCTCAACCGCTGGCTCGGGACGACCTCGACCTACATCACGCCCCAGGACAGGGCCTGCGACCACTTGATCGGGGCGAGCCTCCTCGTAAAGCCCTCTCTGCTGCGCAACATCGGCGGGTTTGACGAACGCTACTTCTTCTTCCTGGAAGACACCGAATTCAGCATGAGGGCGAGGCGATCGGGTTGGCGGCTGGCTGTCGCCAAAGATGCGACAGTCTTCCACACAAGGGGCGCGTCCATCGACCGCGGCTCACGCGTCCGTAGTCTCCGCTCTGACCTGAGTGCGGCGCGGAGCTCCGGCATCTTCGTGTCTGGCCTTGACTTGCCGTGGCGGCTCACCGCGGTCCCGCTGAGGATTGCGGGCATGCTCCTCAATCGGCTCGCCAGAGCCCAGGTCGACCGGCTGCTACCGGTTACCCAGGCCTACTTGGACGGACTGCGCATTGGGCGACGACCACCCGTCATTCCGCGCTTCGCTCTCGACGAAGAACAATCGACAATCCAGGCGATCGGGACGGAGACCGCAGATAGCGCTTCAGCACGGAGCTGCGCCGGGTGACGAAGTCTAGTCGCGTCGAGGACCCCGAGTTGGCGCACCGCGAGCGGGTGATCAGCTCCTTGGCCGCCATCGCGTTCGTGGCCTTGGTCGCGACGGCCGGATTTGCAGACTACCTCTCCTCGTGGCTACCGAGGATTGGTGGCTATCCGGCAGGAGCAATCCTGCGAGACGGGGTCGCTGCGGCGTTCATCGTCCTCGCAGTCCTCGTCCTGATTTGGCAGCCATTGGGCCGGCAGGGAGCCACTGCCACCGCCAGTCTTCCGGTTGTTGCTCGCTTCGCAATCGTCCCGTTCGCCCTTTTTGCCACATGGGTGCTCGTACTCGTGCCGATCAGCCCAGCCCTCGTGCCTGCCATCCTCGGCGCAAGGAACCTGTTGCTCTATGTCCTGGTCGGATTCGCCACTTACGCCCTGGTCTCGCGTCGCGCACTCAGGAGTGGTGTCGTCTTGGGAGTATTTACTGCTTTCGGGTTCATCGCGGCGAGCCTCGGCATCCTCGACACCCTCACCAATGGCGACCTCGTTGTCGCACTCGGGTATCGGCGCGACTACTCAGGAGTCACGGGGAGTGAGAACCGTTTGATTGCCGGGGCGTCGGCGCTGTTCGAAGGGTACGTCCGGGCATCCGGCGGGATCTCCAATGCCCTCGTGTTCGGCTACTTGATGGCCGCGATCGCCGTCTTTGGGACGTGGATGCTCGACCGAGCCGTGAGGCAATCCGGGTGGCGCAGCATCGGGGGCGCGGTCTATCTGGCACTCGCAATCCTTGCCACCATGGCCTGCATCGAGTCGCTCACGCGAGGGGCGATCGTGGCACTGGCTGTCGGCCAGCTCACACTCGTCGTTGTGCGGCGACGCAGACCGATTGCCGTCGGCGCCCTGACGGCAGTAGGGGTGGCGCTGCTCCTGACCTGGGCCACCCAGGGGGGACTGTCCAACAATCCATCGGGCGGGGCAGTACCAATTCAGGCTGCGCAAGGAAGCCAGACGCCCGCGTCGAGCCAGCCTGACGACTCTGACATCCTTGGCACACTCGGGACGCGGATCACGTCGGGTGACCCGTCATCGCAGGAATCCTCCAGCCTCCGACTCGACCAGTTCAGGAGAGGGCTCGAAAGCCTCAGGGCTCGACCGATGGGCAACGGCCTTGGAAGCGAGGGCAGCGCGTCCACACGTGCACCAACCCCAGGAGCGGACCTCACGCCGGACGTCTTCGTCATGATCGTCGCGCTCCAGACCGGGATCGTGGGGGCTGTGCTCTACGGCCTACTCTTGGCTGCGACCATATTCGGGGCAGTCCGGCGGTCGACCGAGGGCCGAGACCTTGTGCTGGCGATGGTCGGAATCTTCGGAATCGCGGCGGTGCTGAGCTCGTCCCCGGACGCTCCCGTCCTCGCGACGACAATCTGGATCCTCATCCTGGCCGTCAGCGCTAGCACGGTCTTCGAAGGTCACCGCGAGGGTGTGTCACCGGCGTCAACGGAAACGGACTTGATCGACGAGCCGGGGGCAGGACTGGCGACGACATAGAGCTGGCCTGCGAGCCAGTCGTCGGATCGCCCTCGGGTCGCTCGCTGCGCCAAACGACGACCGAACCCTAACCTCGCGAAAGACGGCGCACCCCACCGCTCCGGGACCCAACCTCCCTCGCGAAGGGCGAGTTCCATGTCCCTGCGGGTGAAGAACCGCAGATGGGTTATGTCGAAGATCCCTTGATCCTCGTAGGTGAACCCACGTCCAACTGCAATCCGGGCAAGGGCTGGGATGAAACGAATGTTGGGCATTGAGATCGCCAGATTCGAGCCCGCATGCACGACGCGACCCAGCTGACGAATGACGGTCCACGGATCGACGAGGTGCTCCAAAACGTCGGCACAGACGATGAGATCAAAGGACCCTTCCAACTCATCAATGGCGGTCTCAACCGGACCGCAGATCACTCGATCGAAGACCACCGCCGAAAGCGCCGCGCTGGCCGGATCGATCTCAATCCCGACGATCTCACTGGCCCCGTGATTCCGGTACCAGAATGCATTCGAGCCGGCGCCGCAACCGATGTCGAGCACACGCCCATGGTCGGCACCTACCCAGTTCAGGAAGTCAGAACGATCGCTAGCGTAGTAAGTGGCAGCTTTCGGGGTCAGCAATGCGAAGCCTGTCGACTAGGACGACCAACCCCTGCGGTAGTCGATCGCGTTCCCGCCTTCACGAGTAGAAGGTCTGGAACTCGCCACCGTCATGCGCAAGGTAGTCGCCCCACGGCGAGGCATCGCCCTGGTGGCGTTTGCGGAGGAGCAGGACGGTCGTGTGGCTCGCACCCGGACACGCATGAGCCAGCGGCGCCGCGAGCCGAGCTCGCAGCGGATAGAAGCCAACGCCCACGCGCTGCTCGAGCTCGTACGCACGACCATGCGTGACAAATCCCAGCAGTTCTGAACTCGTATATCCGCGCACGTGTGGGCCAAAGGTGCGGATCGAGGTTGGTTGGATCCCGGCCAACATGAGGAGTCGATTGTGGAGGCTGCCGAGGTTGGGGGTGGAGATCACCAGCCACCCGCCGTCACGTGTCACCCGGAGGATCTCGGACATAGGGAGCCAGATGTTCTTCAGGTGCTCAAACACCTGATTAGCGATCACGACATCGAATGCGCCGTCGTCCCAGGGGAAGCGGCTGGATTCAAGGTCCAGTTGCGCGACATCGATCCCACGGCGCTCGGCCTCTGCCGCAGGTTCCGGGAATATCTCCACTCCGGACGGTCGTGCACCGAGGAGGGCGGCCATGCGAACCGTCTCAGCACCGTCCCAGCACCCGACATCGAGCAGGCGCGCCTGAGATCCGACCTGCGCTTCGAGAGACTTCATAAGCGTCCGGATGGTGCGCCGAACCTCGTCTAGCACGTCATCACAGGATGCGCTCATGGCCCCTGACTATAGCACCGCAGGGAGGCGGGACTCGTGTCGTCGAATGGCGCACGACCGGTTCAGGGGACTACCTCAATCTCGCGAGCGCGCTTCGGACCGGGATCGCACCTGTCGCCGCCGCGACGAGGAGGAAGGCGACGATACCTGCCGGGACGGCGAGCAGCGAGTAGCGAATGGGCCACACAACAAGCGCCATGACGACCGTCGGGATCGCGGCTGTCCGCATGGCGGCTGGTAGCGCGGCGAAGGAGACGTCTCTCGTCCACCACACCAGCAGGCTCAGCACTGTGAGCTCAGACACGATCGTGGTCAGTGCAGCGCCAAGCATTCCGGCAATCGGAATGATAAGCAAATTCAGGCCCATGTTCACGAGCGCTCCGGCAGCAGCGGCTGCCAGATACCTCCTATCTCGGCCCCGCGCGAGCAGCAGGAAGGCAAATGCTGCGTTGCTGTAGACGGTGACGACGCTCCAGATGAGGATTTGAAAGGGCGCAACGGCGGGCAAGAACTCCGGCCCGAACACTAGGAGAATGATCGGCTCGGCGGTGAGGGCTCCTCCGACTGCCATTGGGAGTGCCCACAGGACGAGCTGACGACAAAGGCGGGTCACCGCGATGCCCGTTCCTGCGTCTCTCCTCGCCACGAGAAAGGACAGCTGCGGGATCGCCACCGTTCCGACGGCACCCGCTAGGGAAAGGACCGGCAAGATGACGCGATACGCGGCGGCGTAGTACGCAACCTCCTCGCCACTCCTGAAGATGCCCAGCAGGATCGTGTCGAAGCTGTAGTAGATGGTGATCGCGATACTCGCCGCTCCCAACGGCAGCCCACGAAGGATCGTTGCCGGAATGTGCAACCCAAGCGCAGAACGAGGACGAGGCCACCGGCCCGCTAGCAGGACGGAGGTCGCCGTGGTCGTCCATGCCGCGATCGTCAAGGCACCGGCGGCAGCCAACGCCTCGTCCCCGGGGTTCACGAGAATGAGCGCCGCCAGCAATT
The DNA here is from genome assembly GCA_036504095.1 of Armatimonadota bacterium. Taxonomy (NCBI): domain Bacteria; kingdom Bacillati; phylum Armatimonadota; species Armatimonadota bacterium. The sequence continues at coordinate 7,427 of DASXVS010000018.1, forward strand.
GCGATCCGGTCGTGACGACGTCGATGAACGCCGTCTGACCGAATCTTCGCTTGCCCTGGATTACCCAACGAGCATTCAGCGCGGCCGCCGGCAACCCGATGCCGAGTACGACAAGGACAGTCCGCAGTTCCATGCTCACGGGAACGAGCACGAGGCCAGCTGCAAGGACCAGTAGTGTCGCAACCAGTAGCGTGAGCCGCGCCGGGACGACGCGATCAACTACCTCGGACGACGGACTGCCTCGGGCAATCTCCCGCAATCCGAGCGTCGTCAAGCCAAGGTCCACGAAGATTAGCGGGTAGGCCATGACCGCGAGGGCCAGCTGTAGCGTGCCGAACCCGCCAGGACCGAGGCGTCTCGCGAGCACGGCGAGCAGGATCACGCCAAAGGCGAGTGATACCGCCCTCGCGAGCCCGATGACGAGGATGGAACGCGTCATGCTCCGAGCTCGGCCGTGGCATTGGACGTCGCTACCACGGACCGCGCAACGGAGGGCCTGTCCATCCAGGCCCGCGTGTTTGGCGCCCGGTTCACATCATCGACGTGCCCCCTAGCCCAGCCGAATCGGACCGGCGTCGAACATCGTCCGCCGATCACTGTCACTGGCGGCGCCCACCCCGATTCGGCGGCCGATCGACGCGCGCGACGGCCTCCATGAACCCCGCGCGCAGCGTCGATCGGGGAACGAAGATCGGCGCGGGATCGGGTCGGGCAACCGCGACGTCGATGGCAGCTGCGATCGATCGCACGTCGTAAGGGTCAAGGTAGGTGGCGAATCCCGCCGGGATCTCCGACGAGAAGCCCGTGCGACTCGCTGCCACCGGAAGGCCGACGGCCGCGGCCTCAACGGCCGGCAGGCCGTAACCCTCCTCGAGCGAGGGCTGGACAAGCGCCCGACTCGTGCCAAACAGCTGCTCGAGGTCGTGCTCTGGCAGGAAACCATGTACCTCGACGCCTGGGATCCCGCATTCCAGCAACCAGGCTTCCATGCGTCGGACCTCGTCCGGGCTACCCCCCACAAGGAGCATGCGCCCGCCTCGAGTGCAGAAATCCGTCGTCCCAAACGCCTGGCACAGACGCTCGAGGTTCTTGTGGACGCCGAACCTTCCGACATAGATGACGCGATCCGATCGAACCGGCTTCGCGCGCATCTCGCGGATCCTGGCGATCCGACCAGGGTCTACGGAGAGGCCGACGACGAGGACTCTGCCGCGAGACACCTTCAGGTCCCGAACGATGGCCTCCTTCGACTGGGCGGAAACGGTGACGATCGCCTGGCTCAGCCGAGAGACAATTGCGAAGAACGTCCACTTCGCAAGCCGGACAACGCGCCGAGCCTCGAAATGGAGTGGGATCGTGTCGTGGATTAGTGTGACCGACCGGCCCGGCAGGAGCGGTCGCATCTGATGCAGATAGACGATCACGTTCGCGCGCGGAACACGGAATAGGTCAGCCTGCCCGGCCCTCCTTGCCGGGTGGCCATGCCATGCGGCGATGGTCGCCCCGGCAAACACGAATGGCGCCAACTCCGCCGGATCGCCCCATAAGGTCCACTTGCCCGAACTGGGTGGGTCATCGCGCAACTCCCATAGGAGCAGCTCGGTTACTCGCCCGGCTCCGCCGTACCCAAGCCACCTGCAATCGAGGACTATCCTCGACTCCTCGAAGGGTTCGCCCGGACTTCCCCGCGAAGGCGCCGCACGGGAAGGATTGCCGGCAGTCGCCTCGGCGTGACTGGAGCGAGGGGCCGTCAATCGTGGCCTCGCAGATCAGCCGTTCCTGATTCGGCCTTGGGCTCAATGTGATCGCCAGCCGCTGATACCGGCCTGAAAGCGTGTAGCGCCGCGCTCGCCAGCCACTCCTGGAGCGTCCCGGCAGCCGCGTCCTTGGGCGAGAGCTGCGCGTGTGCGACCGGCCATTCGATCCCTAGCGCAGGGTCGTCCCACCTGATCCCCGACTCCGCGGCCGGGTTGTACGGCGCCGTGCAGAAGTACTCGATCTCCGCGATATCGCTGAGGACGGCGAATCCGCGCGCGAAGGTCGCCGGCGCCCAGAACAGGACCGGCTCCTCGCCGGACGCCTCGAGCGACACGTGCTTGCCCAGCGTCGGTGAGCCCGGGCGGATGTCCACGGCGACCACGAATGCCCGGCCCGAGACCACCCGCATCAGCTTGCCCTGGGGGGGATCCCACTGGAAGTGCAGCCCGCGGATGACGCCGCGCTCGGAGCGCGACTGGTTCACCTGCTCGAACCGGGTCGGCAGGCCGAGACCGAGCTCCGCGAACGCGTCGGTCCGGAGCACTTCCGTGAACCAGCCACGGTCGTCGCGGAACAGCTGCGGGCGGACGAAGAGGACCTCGGGAATGGATGTGCGCTCGATGGTGAACGGCATCGCTACATCATCACCAGGCCGCCGTCCACCGCCAGCACCTGGCCGGTGATGTAGCCGGCCTCGTCCGACGCGAGGAAGGCGACCGCGTCCGCGATCTCCTCTGGCGTGCCGAAGCGGCCGAGCGGCGTGCGCTCGGTGATCTGCGCCTGGAGCGCCTCGGGCAGATCCTTCGTGAGCTCCGTCAGCACGAACCCGGGGGCGACGGCGTTGACCGTGATCCCGCGCGACGCGAGCTCGCGCGCCGCGGCCTTGGTCAGGCCGATGAGGCCGGCCTTCGCGGAGCTGTAGTTCGCCTGGCCCATCTGGCCCGCCTGACCGGACACGCTGGTGATGTTGATGACTCGCCCGCTGCGCGCCTTGAGCATCGGCCGGGTGCACGCCTTGAGCGCCCAGAACGCCCCGAACAGGTTGGTCTCGAGGACGTCGGTCCAGTCCTCGGCCTTCATCCGCATGATCAGGTCGTCACGGGTGATGCCGGCGTTGTT
>DASXVS010000019.1 GCA_036504095.1 Armatimonadota bacterium
TAACGCCAAGCTCATCCAGATGGGATTCTCGTCTCTCGCGGAGAGATACCACGCGCTTAAGTCTGAGTGAACCGCCCGGTGCGGACCCGCATGCCGGGTGGTGTGGGAGGCGGGGCCGGTAACGACCCCGCCTACCCGATCTCAGCCCTCAGCCCTGCCTAAGATCCATGGCACTTCTTGTACTTCAGGCCGCTGCCGCACCAGCATGGGTCGTTTCGGCCGAGGGTGCCCGGGTCCACACCCATGCCAAGGCTGGCGGGGTGGGGGAGACCGGCGACTGCGGCGGCGTTTGCGATGGTTTGCATCACCCCGGGATCGGCGCCGACCAGCATCGGGTCCATCATCCCGTCGGAGCCGATCTCCATCGGGTTCAACAGGCGCGGCGGCGGCGGAGGAGTGGGCTGCACCTGAACGTGGAATACGTATTTCACCACGTCGTCGGCGATGCTGTCCTTCAGGCTCTGGAACATCTCGAAGCCTTCCTTCTTGTAGGCCACGAGAGGGTCCTGTTGGCCGTATGCGCGCAGGCTGACGCCCTCGCGCAAGTGGTCCATATTTGAGAGATGCTCAACCCACTTGGAATTGACGACCTGGAGGACAACCCACCGCTCGATGTCCCGCATCAGTTCGCTGCCCAGTTCCTGCTCGCGCTCGGCATACAACGCCAGCGCGTTCTCCGTCAGGAAGGCCAGAAGTTCGTCGTGGGTCTTGCCCTTCAGATCCTTGTGAGACGCCTTGAATTCCAGCGGGAAGTAGCCGTTCAGGTAGTCGAATAGCTCGTCGAGATCCCACTCGGTCACCGGCAATTCGGCGCTGGCGTGGACGTTGACGCCCAGGCCGACGGTCTCTTCGATGTAGCCCTTGATTGTCTCGGACATATCGTGACCGTCCAGCACCTGGCGGCGCGCGCCGTAGATGACCTTGCGCTGCTCGTTCATCACGTCGTCGTACTCGAGAACGTGTTTACGGGTTGCGAAGTTGTTCTCTTCAACGCGCTTCTGGGCCTTCTCGATGGCCGAGGTGAGCAGGCCGGCCTCGATGGGCGCCTCCTCTTCCCACGTGGCATTCAGCAGCCACCGTCCCCGGTCGCCGAACAAGCGCCATAGTTCGTCTTCCAGGCTCAGAAAGAAGCGGCTTCCGCCGGGATCGCCCTGGCGGCCGGAACGGCCCCGCAACTGGTTATCGATGCGCCGTGATTCGTGACGCTCCGTGCCGATCACGTACAGGCCGCCGAGCCTGCGGACCTCCTCGGCGCGACGCCGACGGTCGGCGTCCAGAGCGGCTTTCTCCTCGGCCGTCAGCACCTGCGCCTCGTGAACGATCTCCTCGCCCTGTTCATCCAGTTCGACCTCGTCAACGAGTTCTACATCGGAGCCGCCCAACAGGATATCGACGCCGCGGCCGGCCATGTTCGTGGCGATGGTACACGCGCCGGGCCGTCCCGCTTCCGCGATGATGGACGCTTCCTTTTCGTGGTATTTCGCGTTCAGCACGTTGTGCGTGATGCCGTTCTTCAGCACTTCGGTGAGCCGGTCAACGTCCGGCACCTCGAAAATGCGGCTCATTTCCTTCAAATTGGCCGGGTCCATCGGATCGAGCTTGATACCAAGCGCCTTGGCCGCCGGGCTGAGTTTCGCGACCCACAGATCGTCGAATTTGGTGTTCAGTAATGCGCTGAGTTCCTGCTTCTTGCTCTTGTCGATGCCCTTCGCCTTGGCAAGGGCATCCTGAAGCACGAAGATGAGGCCAAGCGTCTGCAGGCGCTCGTTCTTGAGGCGCTCGCTCAGGCGTTCGGACACTTCAATGCTGCGGGTGCCGACCAGCATCGGTTGCAGAGCGCAGTGTAGTTTCAGAATCTCCGCGGCGACGCCGCGGAACTTGGCTTCTTCCGTCTTGTAGATGACGTCCGCCATGTCCTTGCGGATCATCGGGCGGTTGGTGGGGACCTGCACAACGTCCAGGCCGTAAATCTTGCGGAGTTCAGTCTCCTCGGTCTTTGCGGTGCCGGTCATACCGGCCAGCTTGTTGTAAAGGCGGAAGTAGTTCTGGAAGGTGATGGTGGCAATGGTCTGCGTCTCGGACTCGATCTTCACGCCTTCCTTCGCTTCAATGGCCTGGTGCAGGCCGTCGGAGTAACGGCGCCCGAACATCATGCGGCCGGTGAACTCGTCAACGATGACGACCTCCCCTTCCTTCACGACGTATTCGATGTCCTTGCGATAGCACGCCCTGGCCTTCATGGCCGCGCCGATATGGTGCATCACGGCCATGTCGTCGGCGACGTTCTTCACGCCCAGCAGCATCTCGAGCTTGGCGATGCCGGCGTCGGTCGGCGTGGCGGTCTTTGCCTTTTCATCTACGACGAAGTCTTTCTCCTGCTCGCGCTTCTCTTCATCCGAGAGACGGTCCCGATCCTCCGCTTCGACTTTCTTGCCTTTTTCCAGGCGGGCAACCGCGCGGTCCACACGGTAGTACATCTCGGATGAGTCTTCCGGCATGCCGGCGATGATGAGCGGCGTCCGGGCTTCGTCGATGAGGATGCTGTCCACTTCGTCTACGATGGCGAAATAGAGTTCGCGCTGCACGAGTTCATCGTGGCTGAACGCCATGTTATCCCGCAGGTAGTCGAACCCGAATTCGTTGTTCGTGCCATAGGTGATGTCGGCGAAGTAGGCTTCCCGTCGGCTGCAGACGCGAAGGTGGAGGAGGCGCTGTTCGTGCGTCTGGGAGGGGTCGAACATGAACGACGGGCTCATTCCTTGCTCCGCCGTGGACGACGCGCCCTGGATCAGGCCGACGGACATGCCCAGGAAATGGTACACCGGGCCCATCCATTGGGCGCCGTGCTTTGACAGGTAGTCGTTCGCAGTCACAAGGTGGACACCGTGCCCGGCGAGCGCGTTCAGGTATATCGGAAGCGTGGCGACAAGGGTCTTGCCTTCACCGGTCTTCATCTCAGCGATGCGCCCCTGGTGGAGGACCGTTCCGCCCAGGACCTGAACATCGTACGGACGCTGGCCAAGGGTGCGCCTGGCGGCCTCGCGGACCACCGCGAACGCTTCGGCGTGTATCTCTTCTAGCGCGGCCTGTTCCGCTTTGAAGACCTGTTTGGCGTGAGCCTCGACGGCGTCTCGCGTGTCGACGCCGTCCGGCAGCGGTGGGACGGCGGCCGCGGCATCTCGGACGCGCTGGCGGAACTCGACCGTCTTGGCGCGCAGTTGGTCATCAGTCAGCGCTTTTGTCTGCGCTTCCATGGCGTTGACCTGATCGACAAATGGTTGAACTTTTCGGACTTCGCGATCGTTGCTGTCCCAGAGTTTCCTCAAGAGGTTCTGCATAGGTTGGCTCCCTGTGTATGGCAATCGTCGTCAGCCGAGCCGAACGGCAGGCCGACGCGCAAATATGCGTGCGGGCGGCCCATAAGGCCGCGGGTGGATGTGTTGACGGGGGATCAGCCGATCGCGGGTGGCGCGCGGAGGCCGGTGGGCCGTTCGAGGATGCGGTCCTGGAGGGGGGTGTCTTCCCGGAAGGCGATGGTGGCCTTGGGCCGGCGCGCGGGAACGATATAAACTCCGCGCACGGGGCGGCAGGCGGTCACGCTGCGCTGCGTACGCGCCATCGCGCGCCCGGCGCCCGGCATCGCCCGGAGGGACGACACGAACGGAGGCGGCGCGACGGAGTCGCGAGAGCCGTGCAATACCGTGCCCGGCAGGAGCACGCTCAGCAGCGCAATCAGGAAGAGATGTCTTCTCACGATGATATTCTATCACTTATCGCGGGCGGAAAGGGAGCGGAAGGCGTTGGTGTGGGATCGCCTCGGTGGTCAGGCAGCAAGGGCCAGCACGGAACGAGCGGCGGGACGCCGGCTTCCGGGCCAGGAGCAAGACCGCAGGGCGCCGGGGCGTACCGCGGATTGCGGGCGTAATTCGGCGCAAGCCTCTGCGCTACAGATAGAGGGTCATCTCCTGAACGCCGGCCGTCTGAGTGTCCGCCGGGACGAGGTGGGCCTCGGTGAGATCGCGGGTTACTCCGGCCGTCGTGTGACTCGCCTTAACCTTGCCCTCGGCGGGACCAACCCACATCAGCCGCACCGGGTTGCCCCCCGGGTGGCAGAAGCGGGAGATATCCAGCTGAGTCGTCCCCTGCAGAGATCCGGCCGGAGCGCCGTTCACGGTGACGGTCAACTGCCCCATCACAATGTCGGCGGATAGGAGCGTCTGGTTCTCGGTTGGCGCCGCATTTGCGACGGGCGCGGGTGCGATTTCTGTAGGCGCCGGGACCGTCGTAGCCTGATGCGGCTTGAAGTCGCGCATCGCATTGAATGTGGGAATGGACATGAGCGCTGCGATGCCCAGGCCCAGCGAACTCGCGATTGTGTATGTGACTAGACGGTTCATTGCCCCTCCGTTTCCGCCATCGATCTCCTGATTCCTTGTGCCACGTTCCGCCCAAGTTCTAACAGGCTTCGAGGGTGCTATCCTCATGCACGGGTAATGAAGTATGCGGCTGAGCGTCCTCATCGTCAATTGGAATACGCGGGATGACCTCGAACGGTGCCTGACCAGTTCCGCGTTCCGAGTTTCGAGTCCCGAGTTCCTGGTTCCTGGTTCGGAGCCCGACTCGGAACTAGGAACTAGAAACTCGGAACTGATAGTCGTCGATAACGCAAGTACCGACGGGAGCGTGGAGATGCTCGCCCGGAGTTTCCCGAACGTCACAGTGCTGGCGCTCGACACGAATCTGGGTTACGCCCGAGGGAACAATCTGGCCGCCGAAGCCGCCAATTCTGATTGGCTGCTATTTTTGAATCCGGACACGGTGGTGCCGGCGGATACCCCTGCCGCGTTGATCCGGTTTCTGGAGGGGCACCCGCGCGCGGCCATCGCTGCGCCGAGGCTGGTTTCTAAGGACGGCAGCACGCAGGCATCGATACGCGGGATGCCAACGCCGGTGGCGATGTTCGCGGCGTGGCTGCATCTGGACCGTCTCTTCTCGCGCGCAGAGGCGTTCACGTCGTACCGCCTGCCGGGATTCGATTATGACCTGACCCAACAGGCGCCGCAACCCATGGCGAGCGCGTGGATGGTGCGGCGCGCGGCATGGGAGGACGTCGGACCGTTCGATCCGGCGTTTCCGTTGTTCTTTAACGACGTGGACTGGTGCCTGCGCGCACTGGACAAGGGCTGGGAAGTTTGGTACGTAGCAGATACCCGCGTTGAGCATCGGGGCGGCGCCAGCACCAGCCAGGTGAAGCCGCGCGCGACGTGGGAATCGCACCGGGCGATGGCGGCTTTCTACCGAAAGCACTATTCCAAACGCCTCGGGCCGCTGATGTTGGCGATTTGCGTGGCCGTCATCCGGGCGGTTGGAGCCGTCCGATATCTCTGGTACAGATATTCGCGGTAGGTCGGGCCTTCGTGCCCGACGAAGGTTGGGATGCTCGGTGTCGGGCACGGAGGCCCGACCTACTGACTACTGACTACTGCCTACTGCCTACTGTCTACTGACTACTGTCTACTGCCTACTGTCTACTGACTACTGCCTACTGTCTACTGACTATCAACAATGAACCTGTCTGTCATCATCTTGAACTGGAACGCGCGAGAGTGGCTTGAGCGCAGCGTGGGCAGCGCGCTCGCCCAGGACATCGGCGCGCGCACGTTCGAGGTGATCCTTGTGGACAACGCGAGTACGGATGGCAGCGTTCAATTCGCCCAGGACTCGTTCCCGCAGCTCACGATCATCGCCCTTGACGAGAATCTGGGATTCGCGGCGGGAAACAACGTCGGCATGGCCGCCGCGCGTGGCGATGTGGTTCTGTTGCTGAACCCGGATACGATTTCCCACCCGGGCGCTTTCGCGGCGATTCTGGATTTCATGGAGGCGCACCCGGCCTGCGGAATCGCGGGCCCGAAACTCCTGAACAAGGACGGGACGCTCCAGTACTCCTGCCGCCATTTTGCCAGGCTTGAGGCGGGGTTCTTTCGAAACACGCCGCTGGGTCGACTGTTTCCGCGGAACCGCGCGACGCGCGACTACCTGATGAAGGATGCGCCCCACGATGAACCGATGGTCGTGGACTGGGTGAGCGGCGCGGCAATGGCGATCAGGCGGGAGGTGATCGACGCGGTAGGAACGCTCGACGAGGAATTCTACATGTATGTGGAAGATGTCGATCTGTGCTACCGGGCCAAGCAGGCTGGCTGGCAGACGTGGTATGCGCCGGCCGGGGTAATCACGCACGCGATCGCCCAGAGCAGCGACAAGAACCCCCGCCCCATGATCATCGCCTTCCATAAGAGCATGTTCCGGTTCTTCCGCAAGCACTATCTCGGCACGCTTTATCCCGGCTGGCTCACTCCCATCGTGGCGGTCGGGCTGACAGTACGGGTGGGCCTTGTGATCGCTCTGGGCTACTGGAAGGACCTTACCGGGAAGGGACCCGAAAAGGCATCGATTCCGCCGGAGCAGCAAGAGGATCGGAAATGAACCGTTCCCTGCTGAAATACCTGTGGTTTGGGCTGTTATGCGCCAACCTGGGGTTTGCACCGTGGCTCGGCGGGCAGTGGAGCGGCGTTGGCCCAGCCGTCGGCCGGTCGCTGGCAGCCGTGGCCGGGCTGGCATGGCTGGCTGATCGCCGCCGTGACCTGAGATTTCCCCGTCCTGCCTTCTGGCTCTGGGGATTCATAGCCTGGTCGGTGGTGACTGTGGTCGGTCAGACGAGCCTTCATGCCAGCCTTCTTGCGTTGAGCGATCTTGTGTCGTACGCTGTACTTTTCGTGCTGGCCGCCGATGCGTCGGACGATGACCTCCTGCGTCCGCTGGCGCTCTGCGCGCTGTTTGCGGGGTGCGCCGTCGCAGCGGGTATAGGCATCGCGCACTCGGTCGATAGCGGGCCGGGGTGGCGTGAGTTCGGCCCGTTCGCGACGCCAAACCTCTTCGCGTCCTACCTCGTGACGCTGTTGCCTGTGGCCTTCCTTATGGCCGTCCGGTCGCTGCGGAAGGACGTTTCGCTTCCAGGCGACCGGCGGACACCCGCGAACGTGGCATCCGTCATGCTGGGCATCGTGGCCATGGCGGTCGGATTCACCGCGCTTTTACTGACAGGGTCCAAGGGCGCGGTAGGGGCGCTCGTCGCGGCCGTCGTTGTTGTGTTTGCCATCGCTCGACCGTGGCGGCAGTTGCGCGGCGCGATGGTAGGCATGGCGGTCCTTGTCCTGGTGTTTGCCACCGGCATCGGAGGGCGAACCCTCCTGGGTCGCGTCGAGAGCGCCGGAACGACCGAAGTACATTCAACACAGTTCCGCGTGCTCACTTGGAAGGGCGCCGCCCGTATGGCAGCCGCGCATCCGCTCATAGGGACGGGCATTGGCACCTTCGGCGCCGCATTCAATCGCTATGCCATCGCCGGTTGGACGCAAGCCGCTCACAACGCTTACCTGCAGGCCGCGGCCGAGACGGGGGTTCCGGGGTTGGTCCTGTTTCTCGTGGCGCTGTGCAGTGCGGCGGCGGGCCTGCTCACCAGGGCGCGCGGAGGCTCGCTTGTTGCCGCCGGGGCTCTCGCCGGCCTCGTCGCGGCCGCGCTGCACAACGGAGTGGATTACGGCTGGTCGCTCTGGGGCCCCAGTGCGGCCATGTGGGGCCTCATCGGCCTCGGACTGGGGTCAACCGGCGCCCTGAAGTCCCCCAGATGGCTGACGGCTGCGATCGGCATCGCGATGGCGGCGACCCTCGTCGGCGGCCTCCTGGTGGCGAATGCCGCCGCCTTATCGGAAGCTGCGCTGGACCGGACCAGCAATATGACTCCGATTCAACGGGTGGTTGCGCTGCGTTCGGCGCGGGCGCTCGATCCTCTGGATGGGCTTCTGGCGCGTGAAATGGGCGTGGCGCTGGCACAAACCGGTGCGCGGCAGGACGCCCTTGGCGCCCTCGGCGAGGCCACCCGGCTGTCGCCGTTTGACGCCGTGGCGTGGCGCTTGTACGGCGAAGCGCAACTCGGTCAACCGGATGAGGCGCGCAAGGCGTTCGCCCGCGGGCTCGCTGTGTCGCCGCACAGCCTGAAGATCCTGCTCGACCTTGCGTCGCTTGAGGAGCAGGCCGGAAACCATGAAGCGGCGCTCAACGATTACAGGACCCTCGTATCGGTTGCAGAGGGGCCGGTGGGACAGTACCCGGCGACCCCAGAACTGGTGGACGATGAACCGCTTTACGCCTATGCCGCGCTTGCCACCGACGCAGACCATCACCAGGACGTCGCGACCGCGCAACGCTATCGCCGCGCGCTCATCGCGCTCGCCGATCGGTATCTGTCGAACCGTGAAAAGTACCCGATGATCTGGAGGGCGACCGGCAAGGACGACCCACGGGAACTCGCTGCGGTTCAAAGCCTGCGCGCGAGGGCGGAGGCCGCACTCGTCGGAGCCCCGTCCCGTTAGGATGGGCTGCGGGGACGGGGCCTTCCGGCGTCATTGACCAATGAGATAGTTCACCGCCTCTCCCATTGGGAACTGCGCCCGCGTCTCGTTGTACACAACCCAGCGCGAGCCGTCGTACCAGACCCCCATCGGAGACGGGTTCACGGAATAGATCCCATCGTGCTGCGCAAGCAGGATGGCTGAAGGATTTCCGTTCAGCCGCGCATCGTCGAGGTACAGACCATAGCCGTGGTAGTCGTTGCCGGCGGAATGGACCGCCCGCCCGCCGGACCCGTCGGCATCCACGTAGAAGTACCTTTCCCCGTTCAGCATGTCCGACGCGTTTTCGCTGTAGGCGCTCCACGATGAACCGTCGTAGCGTACTCCGAGCGCTGTGCTGCCGAATGTGCTGACGAAGTGGTGCGTCGCCAGGACGTTGGCGGAACCGTTGTGGTTGAGTTCCGGCGCGGCGAGAAGAACGCCCCATGGGAACGGCGACGACTCGGCGGAGCGTGTGACGGTATGGACCTGCGGACCGAATGAATAGTTGAACGTCTCGCCGTCGGCCATAATCCCTGCGTCGTCGTTGGCGATGACCCACTTGTGGTCGTTCGGCGAATACCACACAGCCGTCGGGCCGTTGTATGCGCCCACGAACCGGTGGGTGGCAACCAGGTGGGCGTCCGCCCAGTTGTTCAGTCGAGGATCATCGATGAAGACGCCGAACCATGAGAACCGGTTCGTTACGTTGCGTGTTACCGCTCCACTTCCTGCGTGAGGGATGAGCGCGCTCCGCGCCAGGCGGACGGCATCGAGGATGTCGATGCGGCCGGCGGAGCTTCCCGTATTCACGGCGTCCAGGTAGGCGACGATGTCGGGGTTGGTCCCGGCAAGTCCGCCCGCGATGCGGAGTACCTCGATCATACCCTCGGCGATCAGGGTCACGCGCGTCGTGGCGGTCTGGCTGCCGCGGTCCGCCACGATGAGCTGCACCAGGTAAGTTCCCGGCAGGTCGGGGGTGAAGGATGGTGTTGAGGTAGTAGCGCCGCTCAGGACAGCCTGGCTACCCTCCGGCTTATAGACGAAGACCCACAGATAGGCGAGCGCTCCGACGCCGTGTGACGCGGTTCCGTTGAGCATCGCCGGCACAAACACCGCCACCGCATGGTCCGGTCCGGCATCGGCCACCAGCACGGCCGGCCGGATGTTGAGGACGACGCTGGCGGAGCCCTTCAGCCCGGCGATGTTTGTCGCTTCGAGTGTGACGGTTTGGTCGCCCGGGGGCAGGGATGCGCTGGAGGAACCCCCAGTGCCGATAGGGGTTGCGACGGCGGAAGACTGCCATACCAGTGACGCGCCGGAAAGGTCGCCGTCCTGAAGGTCGATGGCTTCGCCGTTCAGTGCAACGGTCTGGTCCGTTGTGAAGCTCGCACCGTTGCCTGGCGTAGTGATGTGGACGTTGGGCGCCTTGACACGGATGGTGAAGACGGAGTCTGAATCGTCCCAGGCAGTGTTGACGCCGTCTGTTGCGATCACCCTGAACAGAGCCGTCGCGCTGCCCGGCAGGGTGTCCGTGTTCACCTCGTAAGAGGTTGCCGTGATGCTGGAGTCCACAACTCTCCAAGTGACGCCTCCATCCGTGCTGTAATGCAAAGCGTAGGTCAGGCTGTCGGCATCAGCGTCGGTGGCGGTCCATGTGACGGTGGCGATTGCCGAGTTGACGCACCCGAGGCACTCACCGCCATTTGGATAGATGACCCGCACCTGCGGCACGCTGCGAGAGACCTCGCGGGAGGCCAGGACCACGTCGTCACGCAGAATCAGGATCCGCCCCGTGCCCTCCGCCCACGGTACGACCTCCGACATCGAGGCGTGGAAGTCGTCACCGGAGACAGCTTCGGTGTCCACCATGGGCTCGAAACGGTATCTGGCGAGGACCGTGCCAAGTCGGTTGACCATCACGATGTAGTAGTGGCTGACGTCCGGCGATCGCCTTGCCGCCAGCCACGGCAGTCTCCAGAACGGCCTCAGTACGGCCGTCTCCTTCGTGAGGTTCATCGTGGCGCTGACGAGCAGCCAATCGCCCGCCGCCATCGACCGCGGTACTGGCCCCGCGGAGGGATTTTCAGCCCTCAGTCGATTGAGGATGCCGCTGTAGGTGAAATCGGACATCCACTCACGGTCGCAGTAAGTCATCACGTCCGTCCAGATGTCCGATGGGTATACTGCGGGGGCGATGCTCAGGCTCGGGTCTCCCACATCATACCCGAACAGGGAGAAGTAGTTGGGTCCATCGAGGAGACCGTTAGGATAGGGGTATGCCACGTATCCGCTTGGGCAGAACGTCCAGATGAAGGTGAAACACTCATTCGCGCCGCAGTACTTCGCGTGGAATCGGCCGAATGTGTGGCCGATCTCGTGGCCGCCGTACCAATCCCCGTAGGAACCGTCGGTGTCCCAGCCCCAGTTGGGCCCGGTCGGCCCTGAGGCTACCTTGCTCGGAATGCCGTCGGCCTTGCCGCGCATGAAGCCGCCACCATCGGCGACCATCCCGTAGTAATGCGTGTGGCTGTCCACGGCGCCGTTACCGGACGTTTCCATACTGCGGACGTCCTGCAACTGGGAGTTGATGTCATCGGCGTCGAAATTGCCGGGAGCGCCGTTGCGAACACCCAGGACTCCTTGCAAAAAACTCACGTTCGCCGTCGGGTATGCCCGGCGGAGCCAGGAACTGAGGTGATCAAAATCGGTCTGGGTGGGGGCGAACACAGTGGTGGTTCCATTCGGCATGTATGGTACCGATATCGCGCGGATGCGCACGGTCGGCGCGGTCACGAAGTTTGCGTAGATGAAAAAGCCACTGCCTGTCTCCTCGAAGAGGTCGCCTTTAATTGCGAGTGAGCCTTCACAATCGTCAGTGTTCGCGTCCTGGAGTGAAATGTGAACCCGTCCCTCGGTGGTCCACTCCGGGGGGAGATCGAAATTCAGGGATGCGGTTGCGTCGCGCCGCAGCGAGTCGAGTGTCGCGGTGCTGTTAAGCGTGATGCGGTTTGATGACGCGAGGTTGTACGGTGGTATGCCGGGGCCGAGGAAGAGGTAATCAGGCGCGCCGGGGCGGTTGGCGTAGACGTGCCCCGAGATGTTGGCGAGAGATGTCGCCCCATCCAATCGGAGATAAACGCGGAGGACCGTCCGCTTGCCCGCGATGAGCGGAACGTGGTGATTCATGTCCTGGATCGTCTGCGTCACCTCACCGCCGAGGACGGTTACCCGCACAGTGTTCGGGATGGGGCTGTAGGTAATGGTGCGGGAGGCCTGCGCGGTGCTCTTGCAGTCGCGGACCTCGTCAAGGATGGTATTGACGCCAGGCGTGAGGGCCTCGTAGATCCAGGTGGGCCCGAGCCGGCTGGAACCGGTGAAGGTGGTGACCCAATACGGGCCGCCTCCGCTTGGTCCGTAGATGGAGATCGTGCGCATGGCTGCCGGATCGTCGGATGTGGCGTTGTCCTCCAGCAGAAACCGGTTGCAGCGCACGGTGGCGCCCGGCGCCGGATTGAGGAGCGATACGCTGGGGAACGCCGTCGCGGTGCACGGCGGTGGCGGACCGATAGTGTCGAACTCCAGGTCGTCTACCGCCAGACCATTCATGTCCAGGGTCGATGGATCGAACGCCACCTGTACCATTCGAATCACCGGGTTGATGGTGCTGATCACCAGATTTGTGCGGATGAGTGTGGGGCCCGTGCTGGCCGAGAGCGTGGCCGATGCGGTGGCCACGAGGTCACCGAACTGGTTGAAGCCTTTGAGCGTCACATTCTGTGATGCGGCAAGCGCGCCGGAGCATCCAACCCATACGCCGACACGCGCCTGCCCGGTAGTGAAGTTGGCCTGGATTGGCGTGGTGCAGAACTCGGCGCCGTAGCACTGCTCAATTGCATTGTTGCCCGAGTGGGCGAAGTTGAGGATGGGTGTCGGTTTGGTATAGTCGAACACGGTGGGGCTGTTAAACGTGACCCCCAGGGAGGAGTACTGTGTTGTCACGGGGACGGCGAGGCCGCTGCCGTGACCATTGGCCGGAAGGTCGTCGAAGTTGATGACCGCGGCCGGTACGGCGGCGCAAACGGCCAGAATGAAGGCGCTAAGGACACCAAGGCGAAGGACGGAACGGCACATAATCCCTCCTCTCCAGGTTCTGCCGCGTATCTGCGACAGTTGCGTCCAGAAGACGAAGGGATTATGCCACCGCCCGAATGCCTTTGCCCACGTTTGTCAGAACTTTGGAACCCCGTTTTCGATGACGATGGTCCCGTCTACGGTCAGGGTCGGCTTCGTAAAGACGCCGTCCGCGTGGTAAGGGACATCGCAGGTGCCGCCGAAATGGGCGTTGTTGCCCAATGCGATATGCACAGTGCCCAACACCTTTTCGTCTTCGAGAACCTTGCCTGTTATGATGGCCCGATCATTGGTTCCCACACCCAGCTCGGCGACGCAGTCGGCGCCCTTGCCGGCGGCCGCCCAGTTGTCTCGCAACTGTTGGGCGCCCTCGCCCTCGACGGCCACCACCTTCCCCTTTGAGAAGGTGAACGTTACCGGGGAGGCCAGAACGCCGAGGCCGGCCATCGAGGCGTCCACCACCAGCGTGCCCTCGGCCGTGCCCTCGACCGGCGCCAGGTACGCTTCACCGGCCGGCAGATTCCCGAAATCGCCCGGCGTGTGATACAGTCCCGTGTCCGGCGTCCCGGACCGGCCGGCGATGCTGAATGAGAGGTTCGTTCCCAGCGGTGAGGAAATCTGAACGTTGTTCCCGGCATTGAGGATGGCGGCCACGGACCGGCTGCGCTCGGCGACCCGCTCGTAATCGGCAGTCAGCGTACGGGCGAACATCGCCTCCGTGATCCCCGGCATGCTGGCGACGCGGGCGCCGGCCGTGCATGCCGCGGTACGGGCGCGGGTATGGGAGAGTGACCACGTTGTCGGGATCAGCACAATATCCGCGCCATGCATCGCCATCGCCACGGCTTCCGGCGGTTCCTGGCCGCTTCTCTCGCGCGGCGGCATCGTCATACGGATCGCCTCAAGGCCCAGGGCGGCCGCGGCGTCGATCAGCGCAATGGAGACGACGTTACTGCGAACGTCATCAACCACCAGTACGCTTTCGCCGGCATGCGCGCCCATGCATTTCAAGAGCAGTGTTTCCGCCGCGTTTCTCAATTCGCTCACTTGATTACCTCGTTTCGTCCAATGGCTGTCCCGCAGGCATTGTAACCCCGCCGGTGGGCGCGGACCAAACGCTATGATGTGTGAAGAGAGCGGTGCCGCGCCGGACACCCGCCACTCCAAACCCTATGGTCGATCTGCACACACACGTGATGTTCGGTTGGGACGATGGCGCCGGGACGATCGAAGACTCGGTCGCGATGGCGCGCCTAGCGTCCGACAACGGGACGAGGATCATGGCCGCAACCCCACACCTCGTCTGGTCCGGTGTGACGGTCGATCCGCAGACTATCCGCGACCGGGTTGCGCAACTGAACGAGAGGATCGCCCAGGAGGGGATCGATATTCGTATCGTGGTGGGGTGCGAGGTCCCGGCGCTGTGGGACCATTTCAACCTCATCAAGCACAAGAAGGTTCTTACGCTGGGCGAGGGGAGCGCGCTGCTTTTCGAAGTACCGTCTCACCAGCACCCCCTTCGATTTGCCGATCTGATTTTCCAGGTCCGGATGACCGGCCTTACACCGCTGATGGCGCATCCGGAACGGTCCACGCCATTCCTTCAGAATCACGATCTATTCCGCGCTACCATTGATGAAAGCATACCGGTGCAGATTACGGCCGGCAGCCTGCTCGGCGCATACGGAAAGAGCGTGGGAGGTTTTGCGTGGGAGATCGTCAGGCAGGAGCGCCCTATCGTGATCGCGTCAGACGGGCATGGAGTGGAACATCGGCGCCCTCGCCTGGGTTCGGCCCATGCGATGCTGGCGGGCGAACTGGGCGAAGAGGCGGCTGATCTCATGTGCCGGGGCAATCCGGCGGCCCTGCTGGAGGGCAATCCGATTCAGATCGCTCGAATTTCGCGGAAAGCGCCGCCCGAGGGGTCGAGGGGTCTGGCGGGGAGGATCCGCCGCGCGCTCAGGCGTGACTAGGCGCAGTCGCTTCGAAAAACCGCGCGTTCCGTGGGACAGGCGTAAAGGGAAGAGGGGTAGACAAGAGATGTGGGGCAAAGGTGACCGGGTCTTGAAGGGCAAGAATAAGCGGGCGATGGTTATGGAGCGCATGCCTGAGGAGATGGTTGACAAAGGGTTCAAGCTGGGAGAACGACTGGGCGGAGAGCAGCTTCCGACGAAGTATCAGTCGTATACAACCGGCGGAGCGGCCTACGACGGTTTCAGCGCTCCGGAACACGTTGACGATCTCGAACTCTATTAGGGTGCAACTATGAACTGTGTTTTCTGCAAGATTGCCGCAGGCGAGATACCCGTGGACGAAGTGTATCGCGACGCGGACGTGGTGGCGTTCCGTGACCTGAACCCGCAGGCGCCGGTCCATATCCTGATCATCCCCACTCGGCACGTGGCCAGCGCCGCCGAAGCGTCTGAGGATGTGCTGGGCGCTCTGATGGCCGCGGCGGCCCAGATTGCGGGGGAGCACATCGACGGGAACGGCTACCGCATCGTCACAAACATCGGCCCGGACGGAGGGCAGAGCGTGGATCATCTGCACCTTCACGTGCTGGGGGGACGCAAGATGGGATGGCCCCCCGGTTAGTCAACCGGTCTGGAGTCGCACGTGGGCTTACATCAAGTCTGCCTGACACAGTCCGGCGTTGCCACACAGCGATACGCTGCCAGGCCTAACCGCGTCCGAGCACTGCAACTGCGCGTCTGCGATAAGAGGGGTCCGACCCCATGAAATCAGCAATCAAGCGAATGGTTCCCAAACCCCTTCGCAACGCCGCGTGGCGTTTCCTCGACGGTTTCCCGAATCCGTACACCTTCCGCCCTCGGCGATTCGCCCTCTCGGTCGTCTATGCCAAGCGAAAATGGATGGGTGAGCTCGAGATCGAGATGCACCCCTACTTTCTGGAGAAGTGGGTCCGACCGGACAAGGTGGCGTTGGATATCGGAGCGAATATCGGATGCTATTCATACGCCTTGTCGAAGATATGCCGGAACGTTGAGGCGTTTGAGCCCAATCCGCTCGTTGCGGAGGTACTGCAATCGCACGGCGCCCACAATATCCGCGTCCATATCGTGGGTCTGTCCAGCTCGGAAGGGTTTGCCGAGCTCCATATCCCCATTGTAAATGGGATCCCGCGATACGGGTGTGGCAGCCTTTCACAGGTATTCGGCGCATCGGAAGAGCGCTTCACAGTTCCGGTGAAGCGACTGGATGACTTCGGGTTTACCGATATCTCCTTCGTCAAGATCGACGTGGAGGGGCACGAGGCCGAAGTGCTGAAGGGCGGCGAAGCAACCCTTCGCCGGTGGATGCCCGCGCTCCTCATAGAGATTGAGCAGCGACACATGGCTTGCCCGGTGACCGAAGTCTTCAGCATCCCATTGGGTTGGGGCTATAAGGGCTTCTACCTCGACGAGGGCCAGGAGCACCCCATCTCGGAGTTTTCCGTGGCGCAACACCAAACCCCGTTCTCACCGACCGACCCTCGCTACATCAACAACTTTCTCTTCCGCGTATAGCGTCCTCAGGCCGATCTTGAAAAGGTATCGCTAATACGTAATGCTTCCAAACCAATGCCTCGATGTGCTAGCATGCGTTGCGGGGAACGGCCTCCGGCCGTTCCCCATTTCATTGTTGTCGCGCGGCCGGGAGCGCTTTGTGAGGTAAGAAGATGCCGACGATTGTGGTAGTGGGTATGCAATGGGGCGATGAAGCCAAGGGCAAGATCGTGGACGTAATGAGCCGCCGCGCGGACGTATGCGCGCGTTACAACGGCGGCCCGAACGCGGGGCATAAGATCGTTTTCGACGGACAGACGTACGTTCATCACGTTGTCCCGTCCGGGGTCCATAACCCGAACACACTCTGCCTCATCTGCGACGGAGTGGTGATCGATCCCAAGGAATTGACGGACGAAATCGCCGGCCTGGAAAAGCGTGGGGTCGCATTGACCAATCTGAAGATCTCGCAGGCGGCGCACGTAATCATGCCGTATCACAAGATGCTGGAGCGGGCCCTGGAATCCAGGAATGACGGCGGCAAGATCGGCACAACTCTACGCGGCATTGGTCCCTGTTACGCGGACAAGGCTTCGCGGTGGAGCGCGATCCGGGTTGGTGATCTGATCCACCCGGACCTCTTCCGACAGCGCCTGTCTCCGATCCTCAAGCACTATAACGAGATGCTGCAGTGCCTGTTCGGCTACGAACCGCTTGACCTGGTTTCGTTGCTTGAGGAGTACAGCGGATACGCGAATACGATCGCCCCGTACGTCACCGACACCGCCATGCTGCTGCAGGACGCCGTGGAAGCCGGGCGCCTCGCAGTGTTTGAGGGCGGGCAGGGGACGATGCTGGATATCGACATGGGAACATACCCCTATGTTTCGTCCTCCCATCCGATTGCCGCAGGCGCCTGTCTCGGCACCGGCATCGGCCCGCGCGACATCAGTGTTGTGATGGGCGTCGTCAAGGCTTACACGAGCCGGGTTGGCGAAGGGCCTTTCCCCACGGAGCTAAGCGGCGATATGGCCGTGCATTTGCGCGAGAAGGGTCGCGAGTACGGCAGCACGACCGGCCGACCGCGCCGCGTGGGTTGGCTCGACGGGCCGTGCCTTGAGTTCGCCGCCCGCGCCAACAGCGTATCCGCTATCACCCTCCAGAGCCTGGATGTACTGAGCGATTTCCCCTCGGTCAAGATCGGCCGCGGCTACCGCATCAACGGCAAGGAATACACGCGTCTGCCCGCCGACCGTACCCTCCTGAACCACGCGGAACCGATCTTCGAGGAGTTCGAGCCATGGACCGGCGACATCACCGGCGCCAAGTGCGTCGAGGATCTGCCGGCGCAGTGCCGCGCCTACATCGCGGCGGTCGAGAAGATCGTGCGCGTCCCGGTTGCCGTCGCCAGCGTCGGCCCCGGCCGGGACCAGACCATCTGGACTGAAGCCGGCAAGAAGATCGTCGGAGTTTGATCGGAATGAAATAGAGAAACGGGGAAATGATCCCTCATTCCCCCGTTTCTCTATTTCCGCTCTGCTGACGTAACCTCTCCTGTTCCATCGGCGTATCACCATTGTGACGCGGGGCTCCAGCCCCGTTCGATATGCCATGAAAGCGAGGGGACGCGATGAAGATGCGACCGGGGCCGAAGGCCATTCTGATATTTATCCTTGCGGTGGGGCTGGTGGGCTTCGGCTTCTGGGCGGGCAGAGGCTTTCCGCGAACCTGGGAGGCCGCGTTCCGCACCCAGGCGGTCGCTCCGGTGGCCCACGCAGTGGACGTTTCCCGCGTGAATGAACTTGAATCGCGCGTAACGGCCCTGGAAGGGGAAGTCGCCACCCTCAAGGATGCCGTCCGATCTGCGCGACAGGTGGCGCCGCCGGTGGAGCCGCGGCCACTGTCCTCCGAACCTCAAAGCGAGGGACCGTCTTTGCCGACCCCGTCGTCGGCTCCCCGGGACAGCAGCGCAGACACGGGCGTTGAGTACCGCTGAGTTCCGCACCCCTGACCCTTACCGCAGGCGGCCCGTCAGAATGGCTGCGTCGGGGTCAGGAACTCCCTTGCGGGGCAGATCGCGTGCTTGCCTTCCTGCGTGAGAAACCAGTCGTGGTTCTTCCAGGCGGAATGGCCGTCGCCAAAGACGCAGTTGCAGCCACCGTTATGGCGTGAGGCCAGCTCGTTCCAGACTTCGGTCCAAGTGGTACCCTCAGGCTCGATGTACGGGGCGCTGGAGTCGCTCCTGGGGGTCTTTACGAAATCCTGACACTCGGCGACCAGGATCACGCCGGAAGGGGTCTTCCACTTCGAGATCCGGTGGGAAGACGGGATATAGGACTGGCTGCTGTCCCCGAAGTTCTCCAGAAACTCGACGTTCAGAGTGTAGTGCCCCCAGATGTAAGGGTATCCCGCCTGGTTGGTCCAGTAATCTCCGGCCGGGTACGAGCTGCTGACGCGGGGGAAGGCGCCGGCCGCGAAAGTCTTCCTGTACGGTTTCGGCGCCCGGGACGCTGGGCATCCAAAGACGTCGCCGCTCTTGACGTAGCTGTCCAGGGGGCGGTGCCAATCCCACCAGTTCCACATCACCTGCTCTTCGTTGTCGTCGGCGTACATCATCAGCGCCCGCCCGATCTGATTCGTGTTGCTGAGACACGCCGTTGACAGCGCCCTCGAACGCGCTCTGGCAAAGACGGGAAAGAGGATGGCGGCCAGGATTGCGATGATCGCAATTACGACGAGAAGCTCGATCAAGGTGAATCCGCCGACGATTGGATCACGGTTCCGCTTCGGCATTTTGGATCTCCTTTGGAGGGATTATACCGCCAGCCGGTGATCTGCGCCCATCAGGCGTTTAAACCCGTGACCGCCACGCCCTCGATGAACGTCTTCTGGGCGAAGAGGAACAACAGGACGGGCGGAATGGTCACCAGCGTGGCGGCGGCCATCAGGGCGCTCCAGTCCGCGCCGTGTCTGCCCAGAAACGCGGTCAGTCCGAGCGCCAGCGTGTATTGCCGTTCATCGTGCAGGTAGACGAGGGGCCCAAGGTAGTCGGTCCACGTTCCCATAAAGGAAAAGAGCGCTACCGTGGCGAGCGCCGGCCTCGCCAGCGGCAGGATCACGCGTGCCAGGATCCCGAGTTCCGAGCAGCCGTCGATGCGCGCGGCGTCGCTGAGTTCCTTCGGGATGGTGAGGAAGAACTGCCGGAGCAGGAAGATGCTGAAGGCGCTTCCGAAAAATGCCGGGACGATGAGCGGCTTGAACGTGCCGGTCCAGTGGAGCCAGCGGAAGATGAGGAACACAGGGAGCATGGTTGCCTGCCCGGGCAGCATCAGCGTTGCCAGCATCACCACAAACAGCAGATCGCGCCCCTTCCACTCCAGCCGGGCGAATCCGTACGCCGGGAGCGAGCAGGAGATCACGACGCCGATCATCGTGGTGACGCACAGGAACAGGGTGTTGGCGGTGTAGTGTAGAAACGGGAAGGCCTGCGTGGCGCGCGAGTAGTTTCCCCATACCGGCGGCGTCGGAAACCAGATCGGCGGGAATGAAAACGTCTGCGCGTCCGATTTCAGCGACGTACTGACCATCCAGAAAAATGGTCCCAGGAACGCCAAACACACGACGGATAGAAACGCGTATCGGGCCGCGATTCCTGTCACCTTTACACGCATCGGCGTGCCCTCTGGAAATGAGGAAACGAAGAAATGGGGAAATGCGGGCGAAGGGATGGTAGTCTCTTACGCATCATAGTTTGCCTGCTCTTCGCGCACCTCAGTCAGCCATTTTCGCCGTTCTGTGATCAGAGAGTTAATCCAGCGTCTGGTAGAATCAAGTTCCTCCCGCATCTGCAGCGAGTCCTCATTGCTCATCAAGTTACGCGCTTCGGCCCTTCGGAGCCAATAGGACGTTTCCCTTAGGGACGCTCGGGAGATATAGCAGTAGTTCAGATTGTCTTTGTGATGGAATCGCGCGTCCCCTTCACAGAGATTCGCCCCAATAGAATCCGCCGCGCGGACAAGTTGCTTACCAACCGTATCGCGTGGAAGCGGACCCCATCGTAGCACGTTGGTCCAGATCCGGTCGATGAGGCGTTCAAGAGATCGAAACATCTCCATGTCGTCCACGCTCGTCCAAGAGACATCGCTCATATCACGCCCTCATTTCATCATTTCCTTGTTCCATCGCATCCGAGCTCATCCGTAGTGCACCCATTTCTTGCCGCTCCACATAACCAAGAGGCTCAGCGACAGGGTGATGGCGAACAGGATCCAGGCCATGGCGCACGCGTAGCCCATCTTGAAGTAGACGAACGCGTTGTTGAACAGGTAGTAGGCGTAATACGTGGTGGACATCTGAGGGCCGCCCTTGGTCATAACCTGGGCGTTGGTGAAATACTGGAACGTCCCGATAACGCCCATAATCAACTGGAAAAACAACACCGGGGAGATCATCGGGATGGTGACGTGGCGGAAGCGGCCGAGCGCGGAAGCGCCGTCGAGCGTAGCGGCTTCGTAGAGGTGCTTGGGCACCCCCTGAAGCGCCGCCAGGGTGATGATCATCCCCCCGCCAACGCTCCACACGTCCATGATGATGAGCGAGGGTTTCGACCACCGCGGGTCAACGAGCCAGTTGAGTTTGTGAATGTGGCCCGCGGCCAAAACGGAATTTGCCAGCCCGTATTGCGGGTTGAAGATCCACATCCACAGCATGGCGGAGGCCACGGCGGGGACGACGCTGGGCAGATATAGCATCGCGCGGAACGCGGCCATGCCTTTCAACCTTTGATTCAGCAGTGTTGCCAGCGCGAGCCCCATGCCGATCCCCAAAGGCAGCTCAAGAAACATGAATACCGTGTTGAAAACGGCGTAGCGCCAGAAATACTCGTCGCCAGTCAGCAGCTGGCGATAGTTCTCAAAGCCTACGTAGCGCGGGGGATGGAGGACGGGGAAATCCGTGAGGCTGTACCTGAACGATGCGATGACAGGGTAGAGAGTGAAAATGAGGAATCCGAGCAGCCACGGGCTGACGAATGCGAGGCCCATCAGCAGGCGTCTGCGGGCTGCCCTGCGCGCAGTGGGGCTGATGATCCGGTTGGAGGCTTGCGGGGTCGCTGATTGCATTGCAGTATATTGTGTTGCAAATTGAAGTGAGAGGCCATTCGCACCGCCGCACAGTGGCCTGTATCCGGCAGTCGACCATATTGTGCGGAACCGCGTCGCCGTCCCGCAGTGTTTGTCATGCGTAGAACCGCTTCGCGGTTGTGCGAAAGGAAGGCCCCGAAATGACAGAAACTTTCCCCAGGATGCCCCTGACAGCGGAGGACGACGACGGTAACGAGCTGGAGTGCGAGCTTTGCTGGGCGCGCCGCAACCCGCGTGAGGACGGCGCTGATCTCTATCGCAGCCTCATCGAACGGATTGGTGAGGACCCAACCCGTGAGGGCCTCATCAAGACACCCGAACGTGCGTGGAAGGCATTCGAATTCCTCACCGAGGGTTACCTGCAGGACGTTCGAACGGTCCTCAATAAGGCCGTGTTCCACGAGGACTACGACGACCTCGTCCTCGTCCGCGACATCGAGTTCTACAGCCTTTGCGAACACCATTTGCTTCCGTTCATGGGGAAGGCCCACGTAGCATACCTTCCGCAGGGCAAGGTGATCGGGCTCAGCAAGATTGCCCGGCTTGTGAATATGTTCTCGCGCCGTTTGCAGGTGCAGGAGCGCCTTACCCAGGAGATCGGACTGGCGCTGGAGGAAGCGATCCAGCCGGCGGGCGTCGCGGTGGTGCTGGAGGCGCAGCACATGTGCATGATGATCCGGGGCGTCCAGAAGCAAAGCAGCAGCATGGTCACCAGCTACCTCAGCGGCTGCTTCCGCGACGATCCGAAGAGCCGCGCCGAGGTTCTGGACTTCATCCGCAAGTGAGATATGCTGGCTCACCTCTCAGTCGCTGCGTGATCTACTGGATGCAGGCAGCACAGCGAGCGGACGATAACCCGGCCCTGAACGAAGCGATCCGGCGCGCCAACGCCCTTGGCGCGCCGGTCGTTGTCTTCTTCGCCCTCGATCCGGCGTATCCCTCGGCCAATGCGCGCCACTATGCCTTCATGCTGGACGGCCTTCGCGAAACCGAGGCCATCCTGGACAGCTCCGGAATACCGTTTATCCTCCGGCGCGTCTTACCCGAAGAAGGGATTTCGGTGCTGGCGCGGGAACTGAATGCGCTCGAGGTAGTCGCCGACATTGGGGCTCTGAGGCATCAGCGGGCGTGGCGCGAGAAGGTTTCGGCGACCCTGACGGTCCCCTTTATGCAGGTGACGACCAACACCGTACTACCTGCACATGCGTTTGGCCGCCTGGCGGCGACAGCCGGCATCCTGCGGCCATTTGTGCATCGCCATCTGCCCGATGTTGTCTGGGAGCACCCGCGCCCTGCCATAAACACGCCGATCCACGATTTGAACGTCCCGCGGATTCGCCTGGCGAAGCACACGACCGACGAATTACTTCGTCTACTTGGCTGCGATCGATCGGTGCCGCGTGTCGCGACTGCACATGGAGGTTCCTCCCCGGCAACGGCGGCGCTGAACACCTTCATCACCGAACGCCTGCCACGCTACGCTTCCGATCGCCACCGCGCCGAAACCAGCCGGCTGAGCGCCTACCTCCATTTCGGCCAGATAGCTCCCCACGCGATCGCCCGGGCCGTCATGCAGGCGGATTCGCCTCAGGATGCAAAGCATGCCTTCCTGGAGCAACTGCTTGTACGCCGCGAGTTGGCCCATAACTTCTGCTGGTACAGCGACACCTACGATCGCTTCGATGGTTGTCCCGAGTGGGGGAAAGCGTCACTCCTTGCCCACGCGGAGGATCCGCGGCCGGTAGTCTATACACGCGAACAGCTCGAAAGCGCCGATACGCACGATGAGTTCTGGAACACAGTCCAGCGGCAAATGGTCGAAACCGGCTTCATGCACGGGTATACGCGCATGGTCTGGGCGAAGAAGATCCTGGAGTGGAGCGAAACGCCCGAAGATGCCCACGCCACGGCTGTGTACTTGAACGACAGGTACCAGTTGGACGGACGTGACCCCAATGGATATACCGGAATCGCCTGGTCAATCGGTGGTCGTCACGACCGTCCGTGGCCCCAGCGCCCGATATTTGGGGCCATCCGGTATATGAGCACGGAATCGGCTCGGAGGAAGTTGGGCTTTTCAACCGCTTTCTGAATCCTGATGCCTGTCTCCGGATGGACATGTCCTACCGGCTCCGAGCATCATGGAGTAGGTGGAACGGCAATGATCGAAAGCGGCATTGACGACGAGTGGATGGAATGGTATCGCATGACGCCGGCTGAAAGGTGGCGCGAAACCACGCGCCTCTGGGATACCTATCTGATTTTAGGTGGCAGCCTCGATGATGAACCCGATACACAGAGTCCTTTCTTCGATGCAGGAGCGCCAGGTGCGTTGCCTGCTCATGGGCGGCCAGGCTTGCATATTGTACGGCGCGGCGGAGTTTAGCCGTGACGCGGACCTGGCGGTCCTTGCCGATCCCGCGAACCTCGTTCGGTTGCGCTCTGCCCTCGACAATCTAGAGGCCCGACAGATCGCGGTCCCGTCATTATCACTGGAATACCTCGTCCGCGGGCACGCAGTCCATTTTCGATGCTTTCACCCGGATGCCGCCGGTCTTCGTATCGACATCATGTCGGTCATGCGTGGCGTTGCCCCGTTCGAGGAGCTTTGGCTCCGGCGCACAACCCTCGACCTCGATCCCGGATTCGCTTGCGACGTTCTCTCTCTCCCGGACCTCGTGACTGCCAAGAAGACGCAGCGCGACAAAGACTGGCCAATGCTCCGCCGCCTGCTCGAAGCCCACTACTTTGCCAATCGGGAGGCGGCGTCGCCGGCAAAGGTGGACTTCTGGCTGAAGGAACTCCGCACACCGGACCTCCTGGTCGAGGTGGCGCAGCGGTATCGCGACAGCGCTGGTCTCATGCTCGAAGCCCGGCCGTTGTTGTCACGGGCCATTGCCGGCGACGTTCGGGGAGTGGAAAACCTGCTCCGCTCGGAGGAGGACGAGGAGCGAAGGAGCGACAGGGAATACTGGAAGCCGCTCTCCATTGAACTGGAGCTGCTTCGACACGCCGCCAAGCCCAACATCCCTGACTGATAACCCTGGCTCAGAAATCCGGCTTACCGTCGTCAACCGCCGGATTGATGCCCGCTGGGAGGTAGGCATAGAGGTCGGCATTCTTGAGGAAGAACCGGACCTTCTTGTCCTTGTCGATAAGGCTTTTCGGGAATGCCTTCGTATTCCACGTCATTTCGTGTCGCACGGAGTCACCGGTGAACGGGGCGCAGTCGGATCGTGAAAATCCCGGGATCACCTTATCGCTGCGGTCCAGCAGTTCCGCCGTGACGTAGCCGCCCTTCCCGCACTTTGCGTTGACGGTCACTGTTGGCGTGTTGAACACCTCGCGCCGGCAGATGAGCCAACCTTCCGTGTCGCCTGCCTCCATCGAGCAGAATCCATCGAGGCGCAGCGTCGCCAGCCCGATAGCTCCCTTTGCCTGAGCATCGTCATCATGAATCGTGTCGTAGCCCGAGAAGTAGAAGAACAGGCGGTCGCCGACGAGGACGGGTGCGCGTGCCGTATAGACCATCTTCGAGTCCCAGGAGCCTTCGGGCCCGAGTGGGATGAAAGGGGCACGGTCCGGCGTCCGGGTCCATTGAAGGAGGTCGTGGCTCCATGCCAGTTGCACATCTACCGTGCGCGCGCTGCCCTCCTGAGCTTCATACATTACCTCAGGCTTGGTGTACTTGCCATATTTGATCCACCGTGCGTGGTAGATCCACGGAATGCCGACGTATAGCCCCTGATAAGGGAATGCCGGCATGCCGTAGACCTGTGTCGCGTCCGGATCGAGGTCGTCCGCGCCGAAGACCGCGCCATCCACAGGCTTGCGCCATTTCAAGCCGTCGTCGGAAATCGCGACTCCCACGGCGCGGTGCCGCCGGTTCATGGTCTTGTACGTGGCCGTGAATCGATTGGTATACGGGTCGTGGAAGAAGTTGGTAACGTCGGAAGTAGCAAACAGGTGTTTCTGGTCCGGCGATCGGTCCCAGTTCCAGTGGAGGCCGTCCGCAGAGTAAGCAACCGCCGAGCCTGCGCTCCCTGCGTAACCGTACATCGCCCAGCGTTTGTCCGCGGAGGCCGGGTTCGTCAGGCGGATGACACTCGGGATGTGGCACACTCCATTTGGAGCGACGATGTTGTTTTTCGTCGAGCCCTTGTAGTCGACTATGCCCAAGTCGGGTTTTGTCCAATGGATACCGTCCATCGATTCGGCGTAGCACACATCCGCGCTGTCGTTTCCGATACACTGATACCACATCCGCAGCTTCCCGCCGTCTGGTAGGACCGTTCCGTAGAGATACGGGCCCCAGCCCTCCCACGGCTTGTCCTTCCTGATAACGGGGTTGCCAGGATACTTCTCGGCAGCGTGAAACACCCGGGCGAGGTTATTCGATTCCTCTACGACCATCGCGTCCAGGAACAGCCTTCGAAACGGCGCCGAGCCCGCCAGAGGATCCACGGGCTGAGCCGCGGCGCCAACGGCCGGCACGGCGAAAATCACAATGGATAGCAGCCTACAACCGTTCAATGCAGTCCGCTCCTGACCACTGATACCTGTCCGCGCTATCGCCATGCGTCCGCGATAATCTGCGTCGCGTCCTCCATCGTCAGCGTGTATGGATCAAGCGTGAACAGGCCGCCCATGTTGGCGAAGGCATTGGCCGCCAGCTTGGGTGCGTCATCTCTAGCGATGCCGTAATCGGACATCTTGAGACCGCCCACCCCGCAGGCGGTCTGAAGCGCGACCATGGCGTTCACAAACGCCGTAGCGGCCTGTGCGTCATCCAGACCGTGAGTGTCAACGCCCATAGCCGTAGCCATGCGGGAAACGCGCTCCGGGGTCTTGCCGGCGAAGTACGTGAAATACGCCCGCGATAACATGATCAGGCCGGCGCCATGCGGTAGTTCCGGATGGTAGGCGCTCAAGGCGTGTTCCATCGAGTGCTCCGACGTGCACGACGAAACGCTCTCGACCATCCCGGACAACGTGTTGGCCAGGGCGATTTGCGTGCGCGCTTCCAGGTTTGCCCCGTCGTTGACGGCTGTAGGAAGCCATTTGGCGATCAGGCTGATGCTTTGTAGCGCGAGGGCGTCCCCGAGCGGGGTGGCGATGTTGGCGAGAACCCCTTCCGCAGCGTGGAAAAATGCGTCGAAACCCTGGTATGCCGTGAGGTGTGGAGGGACGCTGAGCATCAATTTGGGGTCAACGATGGAGAGCGTTGGGAACGTCTCGGGGATGAGGCCATAGCCGATCTTTTCGTTGCGCTCTTCGTGGGTGATAACTGTCCAGGGATCTGCCTCGGTGCCCGTTCCGGCGGTGGTGGTGATGGCGACGATCGGCAGCGCACCGTTCGGCACGGGCAGGCCCTTACCGGTGCCCCCGCCAATGTAGTCCCAATAATCGCCGGGATTCACGGCCATGACGGCGATCGACTTCGCGGCATCGATGGAACTGCCGCCCCCGAGACCGATGACGAAGTCGCAGCCTTCCGCTCTTGCCATGGCGGCGCCTTCCATCACGTGTTTGTTGATCGGATTGGGCAGTATCTTGTCAAAGACCACGCAACTTACGTTGTTCCGCTTGAGCAGTTCAATCGTGCGGTCGAGATAGCCCTGTTTGCGCATCGTTGGCCCTGCCGAGACTACCAGCAGCGCCCTCTTGCCCGGCAGCTTCTCGCTCGCCAGCGTTTCGAGCGTGCCAGGTCCGAAGTTGATCTTGGTCGGGATATGAAATGTGAAGTCCATCCGTGTGCCTCCTGGAGACGGTAATTGCCGCCATCAGTCTGGGTCCGGCAGAAGCGAGCCAGTCAATCGGCGAGACCCGTGTTCCGCAGACCACGAGCGATGCGCATTGGGAGACTCCTTGGACGGCGGTCGCGGGCGGGCGTTTGCTGAAAGTTGTCGCCCAATCCTTGCAGAGTGTAAACCTGCCGGGGCCGGATGCGTTTCAGAATGTGTCGAGGCCGTTCGCGCGGCGGACGAGGCGGACGGCATCGGAAAGGTCCAGGGCGGAGGCAGAGCCCCCGGTCTTCTCAACGTTCAGGCGTAGGGCTTCGGAAGCGGTGAGCGACAGGCCGCCGCCCGCCGCCTGGAGCGCCGACCCGGCGTCCGCCAGCACGCCGGGGTCCGGTGGGCCGACGCTTCCCACCGTGAAATTCTCCCATGTGCTGGCGGCGGTTCGGTTGGCGATCAGCGGGCTTGCACCGGCGTTCTCCGCCGTCACGTAACGGCTGTTCACGAGCGCCTCCAGGGCGATGATGCTGCTGCCCGCTTCGACCCAAAGGAACTGCTCCGAGGTCCCTACGGTGGGCATATTTGCGATCAGCGCGCTGGCGCCGGCGTTCGGCGCGGTGACGTACTTGCCGTTTGCCAGCGATTTGAGAGCCACCGAACCGCCCCCGGCGTCGATGACCTGAAACTGCTCCGACGTCCCTGCCGAGGTCTGGCTGGCGATAAGGGAGGACGTTCCGCCGGCGCCGGCGGACACGAATTTGTTGTTTGCGAGGGACTTGAGCGTCACCGTGTGGCCGAACGGCGGGTTATGCGTGTACACCCGGATGTAATCCACTCGGAGGTTCTGGGGGAATACGGTCGTGGCGTCCGGGTAACCGGGCCACTGGCCGCCGATGGCCAGATTGAGGAGCAGGAAGAACGGCTTGTTAAACGCCCAGGTTGCGCCGGACGGAATAGCAGCCTTGGTGCGCGTCTCGTAGGTAATGCCGTCCACGTCCCAGGTGATGGCGTCCGGGCGCCACCACACCGCGAAAGTGTGGTATGCATCCTTGAATTGCAGCCCATTCGGCAGCGTGTAGGGCGCTCCGAGACTGCTCCCGCCGGAATATCCGGGACCGTGAATCGTACCGTGCACGGTAGATCTCTCGTTCCCGATGTTTTCCATGATGTCGATCTCGCCGCAACTCGGCCAGCCGACCGTCCCGATGTCCGTACCCAGCATCCAGAACGCCGGCCACACACCTTGCCCGTAGGGTATCTTGATTCGGCCTTCGATGTACCCATACTGAGCGGAGACTTTTCCCTTAGTAAGCAGTCGGGCGGATGTGTAGTTGCCCTGCGCGTCTTTCGTCGCCTGAATTTGAAGCGCGCGGGAGTCGCCTGCCGCGGGATCGTCCACGATCTGCGCATGGGTAGCGTCGCTGACGTAGGTCTCAAGCTCGCTGTTGCCCCATCCACCGCCGCCCAAGTCGTAATTCCACCGGGTGGCGTCCGGTTTTGAGCCAACCGCGCCGTTGAATTCCTCGGCCCACGAAAGCGTGTATCCCGCCGGCGGAGCGGCTACCGCCATACCGGCGAGGAGGGCGAAAGCAGTAATCAGCCAGGAGGCCGTTCCGGCGCACCGCGCGATAAGGCCAAGCGCTTGCCCTGCAACCTGTGAGTGCATGAAAGTCTGGTCCATTGGGGTCTTCCTTCCTCCCCTATTGTAACAGGAATTGAGATCGCCTGGCAGCCCTTACATGATCCCGTGCGCCGGCACGCGTACCGTCCTGCCATCCAGCCCGATGCGCTCCGCAGTGTTTTCCGTTGAGTTGTACCAGAGCTCGTACGGACCGGCATGCGTCGCATCGGGTCCGCAGAGAGTGACGAATACCCCGGCAGAGCCGGCTTCGATGGCCTTGCGGGCGTTAGCGGTCAGTTCCGGGGCCTTAGACAACGTCATCTTGATGAAGGTGCGATAGCCCTCTGTTTCGGGCGCACCGCCATACACCGCCACGCGTCCTTTGCCGGTGTTCGCGCCGGACGCTAGCAGAGGAGCGAGGGCGCCTGGAACCCCGTCCACCGTTACCGGCGTCCCGATGCCGGTCGCGTAAAGCAACAGTCCTCCATCACGTACCCATTTAGAGATCCTGTCCCATGTTTTCGCTTCGGCGACGCTGCCGGAGAGGAGCACCAGTGCTTTGATGCGCTTGAGGCCGCCGTCGGCGATCTGGCCGTCGCTGAGGAAGAACGGATCGAACACGCTGCGGAGCGGAATCACCTTCTCGAAGAACAACTGGCCCGTGAGCCGGATGTCGGTTTCGGGGTAGTAGAGCCCGACTTCTGTAATCGGTTTACGCTGCTGGAACTCGCTGCCGTTCGCCACGAACGAGTTGCGCGCGGAGGCCGCGCCGAAAACGTTTGGCATGTAGTAATGGAGGCCCTTCGCTCCCGAGGCGCCGGCGTTGTAAACGCGTGCCACCACACCGCCCGGATCCACATTGCCGGCCGGTTCAAAACTGAAATACGCATCATACTGACGCGAGGCCGAAGCGACCCAGCGCGTCAGTGCGAAGTTCAGGCTATAGTCGCTGGCTTCGTTTGTGATGCGAACGCCGCCACTGACGGCCGCGGCGGCCTTGCACTGTTCGCCAAAATCAGCGCCGTGCTCCGCCGGAGCGTGTCCGCCGGTACAGAGGTATATCGGAATCTTGGGCATATCGTCCCGTGTTTCCGTGAGCCAAAGCCGCGCGTAGTCGGTCATGCTGCCTATGTACCAGTCGATGAAGTCGAGTCTGGCCCGATTCCCCCATTCGTTTCCACGGGGGATGAACGGCTTCAC
This sequence comes from Armatimonadota bacterium, assembly GCA_036504095.1. Classification (NCBI taxonomy): domain Bacteria; kingdom Bacillati; phylum Armatimonadota; species Armatimonadota bacterium. The sequence goes on from DASXVS010000019.1 coordinate 29,794, forward strand.
GTCGTCGAACGAAGCGTACTCCTTCTTCCAGGCTGCGCTCAGACGGCCGATGTTCCTGTATTTCTTCTTCATCGCCGACCGGAAACTCGCAACCGCGTACTTGTCGCCCGCCCAAAAGCCCGCGTGCGTGTGGTACTCCCCGTGGACCGAGTTCGTCCAGTCGTTCCCCGACGCCGGGTAGATCGCCTCTCCGTAGTTTCCTGTCACGCCTAGCAGCATGGACTCGATCACCCCGCTGTCCCGATAGTGGTCGGCGAATGCCCGGATGAACGTCTTCACGTGCTCGCGCATAGCTGGGTTCCAGAGAGACTGAACGTGGCTCTCGATGCCGTGCTCAAGACACACGTACCCCTGCCGCTGGCTTCCTTTGAAGTACCAATCGGGAAGGCTGTAGGGCGAACCGACGATAAGGAACGGTACCCATTTGAACCCGTACTTTTTGTATAGGGCAACGTAGGGGTCGTACACGCTCCAGTCGAACACGCCGGGCGCCACCTCGCACAGATTCCAGCGAACGTACACTTCGTTGCTGGTAAAACCCAGTTGTTTCATCCCGGGGAGATTGACTTCCAGCGCGCGGGTCAGGCCGGGCACATCGTTCTTGCTGGCCGGGTCGAATGCGCCGACGATCAGCTCACCGCCCTTGCCGATTTTGACGACCGGTTTGATGTCCATCGGCACAGACTCCTTCAAACTCTCCCAATCGGCCGGCTTCCTATCGAGCAACTGGACTTTCCGCACAAAGAGGGGCAGGCCGGTGAGGCGGAACGATGCGCCGTTGTTCTGGCGTCCGGCGAAATCCGGGTTGCGAAGGAGCAGCCCGCACTTCACCCATTTTCGGCGTCCGTACGCCATGCCGCTCACTCCGTCCTCGGATTTTGTGTATGACCTGGGGATTCCCGGGCCGGCGTCGTATTCGGCCGTGAGTGCGCCCCCCGCGGCATCGTCGAAGTACTCGACGGTAAGGTACAGCGGACCGCGGAGTCCGGCGGCGGCGTCTACGCCAAAGTAGAGGAATGCCGATGCCGGCTCCGTCGTCACGCAAGGTGCGCCCCCGCGCGTGACGCGCGCCACGACGCCGTCGTCCCCCGTGAGGAGGCGCAGACCGCTTTCCTCATCGCCGGTGGAGGAGGCGGACCATTGGGCGATCGGCGATTGCGCGAACGCGGTGGAGCTGAGCGCGAGCATAATCGCAGCCAACCAGTATTTCATGTTGAGTCCTTTCCGAACCGGCGAGTTACGCCATTGTGAGCGGCTTCCGGGCCGGCCGGTCAACGTTCGTTTATGCGATGAGCCCGCGGCGCAAACCGTGTCTATACTGCCGTCAGGAGGATACTGCCCATGTTTCGTGCCATCATTTTCGTGCTCGCGGCCGTTTCCCTGCTGGACGGTCGCTCCGACGCGAACCCCCGCTCCATCCCTTCTCAGACATTTCCCGATGCTTTCGGTGTGAACATCCATTTTACGAAAGGCGCACCCGGGGAAGTGGAGGCCCTGTCGCAGGCCTACAAGGTCGCCCGCATGGATTTCGGTTGGGGCAGCATTGAGAGGGTGCGCGGACAGTACGATTTCGCTGACTACGATGGGCTGGCGCGCGAGTTGGAGGCGAACGGCGTCCGCCCGCTGTTCATCCTCGATTATGGCAATGATCTGTACGGCAAAGGTCCTGTGCGGACTCCGGAGCAGCGCAAGGCATATGCGGCATTTTGCGTAGCAGCCGCGAGGCACTTCAAGGGCCGCAAGATCATGTGGGAGTTCTGGAACGAGCCGAACGGCACGGGGTTCTGGGGCGGCCGCCCGGATCCGGAGGAGTACGCCTCAATGGTGAACGCGGCCGCTCCGGCAATCCTCAAAGCCGATCGAAATGCCACTTTGCTCCTCGGCGCGTTTGCGGGCTTCCCGTGGGATTACATTGAAACTGTGTTCAAACGGGGCTGCTTGAGATGGGCCGACGCGGTGAGCGTTCACCCGTATCGAAGCGGCTACCCTGAAACCGCCACACAGGACTACACTCGCCTTCGGCGGCTGATCGCGCAATATTCGCCGAACCGGGATGTTCCGATCATCAGCGGAGAGTGGGGCTACAGCACAAACCGGAAGACCGGCATCCCGGAGTTGCGCCAGGCCCAGTACCTCGTTCGCCAGCGCCTCAACAATGTGCGCTGTGGTATCCTCACATCCATCTGGTACGATTGGAAGGAGGATGGGCCGGACCCCGACGAAAACGAGCACCATTTCGGCAGCACGCACCAGGACTTTTCGCCCAAGCCGGCTTACATAGCCGCTCGGACGATGACGAAGACGCTGGCAGGCTACAAGTTCGTCCGCATGCTGGAGGACGGACCGGACAAGTACGTGATGCTTCTCCGCAACGCCAAAGGTGAGTCCGCGCTCGCGTTGTGGACCATCGGACCGACAGCTGCGTACAAACTCAGCCGTTTGGTAGATCGGCTGGACGGGGTGGAGATGGACGGTCGACATCTGGAGTCGATCTCCACAGATGGCAATCATCTGGGATCGATTCCCTATGGCCCGTCCCCGCGCTATGTGCTGCTTGGCAGGTCGGCGGAAATGGACGTCATGGCGGACTGGTCCTACCTCCCGCCGGACACCGTTGTCGTTGCCGGCAAACCGGTCAGGACGACTCTAACTCTTCGAAACACGGGCGAGGCGACGCGCAAATACGCCATCGCAATCAGTGTGGCTGGCGGCGCCGCCCGCCCGGCGCGCGCCTTTGCGGCGGTCGCACCGGGGAAGACTGCCAGGATTCCTGTGACGCTGGACCTCTGGAAACGAGCCGAGGCATCGGCTGTGGTGGTAACCGTCAACGGCAGGCGCACCGCTATCCCACTGATAGTCGCCAACCCGGTTACGGTCAGCGCGGCGCCTCTGGGCGATATGGTGACCGTGGACTTGAGAACCCCCGGTGTTCGGACCGGCGAGACGCTATCGGTGAGGATCACGGACGCGTCGGGCCGACCGGTCGGCGCCGCCAGACCCGTCAAGGTACGGCCCGGAACCTACAGGTACGCGACACAACTGCACATCGACTTTCCAGCCCTCAGGGGACTTGGCGTCTCGGTGACCAATCAGCACGGGCGCGAGATCGCTTCGATGCCCCCGCTGAGACTGGTCCCTGTCGGTCCGCTCGCAAAGTCGATTCCTGGCGCTAAACCGAAGGGCCTGGCGGTTCACCCTGAGGGGAAGGGAGAGCCCGGTGGTTCGGTGGTGCTGAGAGCGGCGAAAGCCGGCGCACGCGGCATCGTGGCCGATCTCAAGGCGGAATTCCCTGACGGCTGGCGTTACTTCGTGGTGACGCCCGAGCGGACAGCGATTCCGGATAACGCCGTTGCACTTGGGATGTGGGTCAACGGTGATGGCTGCGGAGACAACATCCGCGCCCGTTACTGGGACAGCAAGGGGCAGACATATCAGCCGACGTTCGGGGCGGTGAGTTGGAAAGGGTGGCGCTGGATCACGATGCGACTGGATGACCCGTCGGTCGGGTCATGGGGCGGCCCACAAGATGGCGTTATCCACCGGCCGATCAAGTGGGACAGCGTGTTTTTGCTGGACAGCGCCAGCACCCGCGCGCATTCGGCGCACGTTCAGTTCGGCGGCCTGACGCTATTGACTCGATAGATCGGGCCGTTACGGCTGTCCCGTCACGGCGTCCCAGGAGGCGAACACCTGACGCACATTCTCGGGACGAGATCCCGCTGTGAACTCGCATTGTGCGATGCACCCGCCATCCGCCCAGAGCGCATTGTGGACGCTTCTCACCGCCCGGTCGATGTCCGCAGCCGTTCCGTGCGGAAGCAGATGCTGTCGGTCAATCTCTCCCCAGAACGTGATCCGGCCGGCAAACGGTCTCAGCGTTTCCACGCCCATGCAGAAGATCTGTGAGTTGACGGCGTCAACGCCCAGATCGATCAGGTCCGGGAAGATAGCGAGGATATGGCCGTCGGAGTGCAGGAAGAGCTTTTTGCCTGCGCCGTGGGCAATCTGTATGTAGTCCCGGTAAAGCGGCCGGAATACTTCGCGCCATATTGCGGGCCGTATGAGCAGGCTTCGCTGCGATCCCCAGTCGTCTCCGATCATCAGGGCGTCAACGTCGGTCTTCGCCCAGGCGGATAACACGTCGCAGTAGTAGGCATGCATGTCATGCAGGAAATCGAGCATTTTCGGCGTCCGGTCCGCCAGGTCCATGTAGAGCGCTTCGGTTCCGCGGATGAACTGTAGCCGTTCAAAGGGATTGGCCGAAGTGCCGGCTATCGTGAAGCTGTCCGTGGAATCGCAGTCCCGATTGACGGCGTCGCGGTCGATCGCCAGCATTTCACGGGGGATGTGAACGTTTTGAGCGTCGGTGTCCCAGTTAGTGACGGGCGGTTCCTTGACCTCTCCGATCAAACCGTCCTGTATATTACGGAACGTGCAGTTCCATTCATCCACGAATGAGCCCACGCGGTACGGATCGCCTGAAGTGGGCGCCGGCCGGGCGACGTGACCATCGATATGCACGATGTCGTCGGGATAATCGCGGAGGATGGCGGATAACTCCGCCGGATAGTTCCACTCCGCCCAAGGCAGGCGCCAAAGTTGGCGCGGCGCCCGGGCGGGCTTTTCCCGGCGAACCGTCTGATAAACAAGTTCTCGTGCTGTGGCGGCCATGGGGTCTCTCTTTCGTCTTTCGGCGCGCGGCGCCTCAACGATTTTACGCTCCGCGAGACATAATGACGCGGGAGGGACATTGATGCTCAAACGGAGGACCTTATTATTGTGTGCGATTGCAGTGGCAAATATGTCGAATGAACCGTTGACTGCGCAGCCAGTTGTGGCTTCGGATTGGATCACGCCGGATAAGCTCGTCTGTGTGAAGCGACTTGGCAGGCTCGGCGACGGGCAGTTCGCGCCGGACCCGGTTGACGCCGCCCGGATCGCCGGCACGTTCGCGCCGCCCCAAGCCGGCGACCAAGTGGCCCTTTCGGGCGGGAAGAAGGCGAAATGGGAAGCGGTCGCGCCGGGTAAGGACAATACCGTACCGCAATCGGCCATTACTGGCGGATATGCGTTCTGGAGCGTGACCGAGGCGGACGGTGGTGTTGCCATCCTCGAGGCGTCCGGTCATTCCATGGTCTTCGTGAACGGCGAACCGAGGACGGGTGACATTTATAGCGACGGCTTTGTACGGCTGCCGGTGCTGCTTCGCAAGGGCGAAAATGGGTTCCTCTTCAAAGCCGGGCGTGGCGACCTCCACGTCCGGTTGAGACGCGCTCCGATGCCGGTATCGATCGACACCACCGACGCGACGCTTCCGGACCTCCACGCCGGTAGCCGGTCCGATACATGGGGCGCCGTGGTGGTCATCAATGCGTCCGAGAAAGCTCAGACCGGCCTGAGCATTGTCTCGCAGCTTCCGGGTGGCCAGCCGGTTGTAACCCCGGCGCCACGCATTGAACCGCTCAGCATCCGCAAGGTTGGATTTCGAATCGCGGGGCCCGCACCGCCGAATGGGGCGCAAAATGCCCGGTTGATGGTCGCCGTGAAGGGTGCGGGCGCCACGCCGCGCGCGACAGTAGACTTGCGGGTTAGAAAGGCCGGCCAGACCTTCAAGCAGACGTTTGTCAGCCGCATGGATGGGAGCGTGCAGTATTTCGCCGTCAACCCGGCTCAGCCAGGCCCTGAGTCGGGTTGCCGGCCCGCACTCGTGTTGAGCCTCCATGGCGCGTCGGTACAGGCGATCGGGCAGGCCGACGCGTACGGTCCCAAGTCCTGGGCGACTCTGGTCGCGCCGACCAACCGTCGGCCGTTCGGTTACGATTGGGAGGATTGGGGCCGCATCGACGCGATGGAAGTGCTGGACATCGCCCAGCGTACGATGGGGCTGGACAACAGCCGGACGTATCTTGTGGGCCATTCGATGGGAGGGCATGGAACTTGGCAGCTTGGCGCCTTATACCCGGATCGCTTCGCGGCGATCGCCCCCAGCGCCGGCTGGATCAGCGCCTACACGTACACGGGCGCGAAGGTCACCAACAAATCAACGCCCGTTGAAGACATCTTGCGCCGGTCGGGCGCGGCCATGGACACCCTCGCGCTGGCGCAGAACTACGCGCGGGAGGGCGTATACATCCTCCATGGAACCGATGACGACAACGTGCCGGTGACCGAGGCGCGGCGCATGCGGGATGTACTGTCCGGATTCCACAAGGACTTCCTCTTCCACGAAGAGCCCGGACAGGGACATTGGTGGGACATTTCCGACGAACCGGGCGCCGACTGCGTGGACTGGCCGCCGATGTGGGATTTCCTGGCGAAACACACCCTGCCGCCGATCGAAAGTGTGCGCCAGGTCGATTTCGTCACCGTTAACCCCGGCGTTTCGGCGCATTGTCAGTGGCTGACCGTGGAAGGACAAACTCGCGAAGGCATTCCCTCGGAGGTTCACTTTCACTGCGATCCGCAGATGCGGAGATACAAAGGGACTACCATCAATGTTTCCAGCCTGGCGATAGAACTGCGGGCCCTTATGCCGGGAAAGGGAGTGTCCGTCGAAATCGATGGCACCAAGTTGAACCTGCCGGATGTTGAGGGGCGGGCGACGATCCATCTTTACCGCGCGGGCGACGGGTGGGGCGTCGGCCCCGCCACATCACCGGACCACAAGAATCCGGCCCGATACGGACCGTTCCGGGCGGCGTTCGACAACCGGTTCCAGATGGTGTACGGCACCGCCGGAACGCCGGAAGAGAATGCTTGGGCGTTCGCGAAGGCGCGATACGACGCAGAGTGCTGGTGGTATCGAGGGAACGGCTCCGTGGACGTGATCCCGGACACGGCCTTCGATCCGACGAGAGAGCCGGACCGAGGCGTCATCCTTTATGGAAACGCAACAACAAACGCCGCGTGGAGACCGCTGCTCGGCGGGTCGCCTGTCCAGGTACGTCCCGGCGGCGTGCATATGGGCGATAAGGAAGTGATGGGGGACGGACTGGCGTGCCTGTTTCTTCAGCCGCGCCCGGGCAGCGCCGTTGCGTGCGTGGCCGCCGTCTCCGCGACCGGAATCCGGGGGATGCGGCTGGCAGACACGCTCGGCTATCTTCAGCCCATGACCGGCTACCCGGACGTGTTGTTACTTTCCGCCGGGGCCATACAGGAAGGCCGGGCCAACGTGGTGGCCGCGGGATTCCTCGGGTCTGACTGGTCGGCGCGCAACGGCGAAATCGAGTGGCAGGAGGCAGCGAAATGAGGATCATCCCGCGCGGCTACGTCTGCTACCGGGCCGAAGCGCCTCTCGATATCGACGGCCGACTCGATAAGAGCGTCTGGCAGGCGGCGCCCTGGACCGAGGATTTCGTGGATATCGAGGGGGACCTGAGACCGCGTCCACCCCTTCGCACCCGCGCGAAGATGCTGTGGGACGATGAGTATTTGTATATCGGCGCCGAGCTCGAGGAGCCTCACGTTTGGGCCACTCTCACGGAGCACGATTCGGTCATCTACCAGGATCCGGACTTCGAAGTATTCATCGATCCGGACGGCGACAACCACCAGTATTACGAGATCGAGATCAACGCGCTGAACACGGAGTGGGACCTCCGCTTGCCCAAGCCGTATCGCGACGGGGGGCCGGCGATCGACGAGTGGGAGATACCCGGTTTCCGTTCGGCGGTCCATGTTGATGGTACAATCAACGATCCCGAGGACACGGATGTGGGTTGGTCGGTGGAAATGGCGATTCCGTGGGTTGTGCTGGGAGAGTTCGCAAAATGCCCTTGTCCGCCGCGTCCCGGCGACCAATGGCGCGTGGATTTTTCAAGGGTCGAGTGGCACGTGGAAATCCTGGACGGCCGCTATGAGAAGCGCAAGGGAATTCCTGAGGAGAACTGGGTATGGAGCCCGCAGGGCGTCATCGACATGCATCGTCCCGAAACGTGGGGCTACGTCCAATTCTCAACCGCGGCGCCAGGCTCTGACGCGTTTTGCCGGGACCCCGCCGAGCCTATCCGTATGTATCTGATGGACGTATACCATGCGCAGCGGGCCTTTCGCGAGGCGAACGGTCGCTGGGCGGGGGATATGTCCGATCTGGCTGTTCCGGTATGTGAAGGTGTTACCCAACCCGAAATGCGCCTTTCCGAGCAGGGCTACATCGCCAGCGCAACCTTCGAGGCCACTTCGGAGAGGTGGAACGTGCGCGAGGATTCATTGCTCTGGAAGGAGGCGGTGTGATGGGCGATATGGTGCAGTGTCCGGTTTTTGTCGGCGGAGGCAGGATCGAATACATTGAAAGACCGGCGCCGATCCCCGGCCCGGGGGAACTCCTGATCCGAGTAGAAGCAAACGCACTGTGCGGATCCGAGCGGGGCCAATTCTACGATGGCTGCCGGACGACCCCCGGACACGAAGCCGCGGGCGTTGTTACTGCTGTCGGAGAGGGCGCCACGGTGCCTGTCGGCACACACGGAGTGGTGTTTCTTATGGTGTACTGCGGCGAGTGCCGCAACTGTCGGCAGGGCTTCACCAACCAATGCCTCAACAAACAGGGCGACATGGGCTTCAGCCGAGACGGCGGATACGGTCCGTACGAGATCGTGCCGGAGCGCCTGTTCTTTCCCACCGGGCCGGACCTGTACGGCGCGGAGGCTACGCTTCTCCTGGACATTGTGGGTACCGGCTCACACGCGATAGAGCGCGGGCGATTGGTTCAGCCGTTGGTGGAATCGGTCCTCGTGATGGGAGCCGGGCCGATCGGGCTCGGTGTGCTGGCGATGTGCAGGATCGTTCTCGGGCACGAAGTGCCCGTTCATATTACGGACGTCGCATCGTATCGCCTGTCTCTCGCGGAGGAGTTGGGCGGCATTCCTGTTGACCTGCGTTCGCGGACGGTCGAAAGCGCCCTTTCGAGTCACGCGGCGCCGGATCTGGCAATCGATACGAGTGGTAAGCAGGCTGCCAGGCAGTCGGCGTTCGAAGCGGTCGCCAAACGTGGCATTCTGGTCTGCGTTGGGCACGGCGAGGGGTTGTCACTCGATGTCTCGAGTCAGTTGATCGGGCCCGAGAGGGCTGTGCTGGGCAGCGAATACTTCCGGTTCAACGAAATGCCGGCCAACCTGGAAAGGCTTCGCGCCAACCGCGAGTACCTCTCCCGGATCATCACGCACCGATTTCCGGTCGAGCGGCTCGAAGAGGCGTTCACGACCTTCTTCGCCGGCCAGACAGGAAAGGTGGTCGTGGAACAATGAAAGACGCAAAAGTGCGAGTCACCATCATAGGCGCCGGCGGCTGGGGCTACCAGCATGCCCGTGTGTTTTCGGCCCACCCGGACGTGGAATTGTGCGGTATTGCCGGAAGGTCGGCGGAACGCACACAGCATCGCGCGGCCGAGTTTGGGACCACGGCGTATCTTGACATCGATGAAATGCTTGAATGCGAAAGCCCGGACCTGGTCAGCGTCTGCCTGCCAAACCAGGCGCATTTCGAGCCGACACTCCATGTCATCCAGCGTGGATTTGCGCTGCTTGTCGAGAAACCGCTGGTGTTCGACCTCTCGGAAGCCGATACGCTGCTGGCCGAGGCGGAACAGCGCAACCTGTTCTTCGCGATCAACTTCAACCACCGTTACGCTCGACCGGTTCGGATGGCGAAGTCGGCCATCGATGAAGGACGGCTCGGTGACATCGTCTTCGCGCACTGGCGCTTCGGAGGAGACGGCAGCAGCGATCACCCGCACGCCAATCTCATCGAAACGCAATGCCATGGAATCGACATGCTGGAGCACCTGTGCGGGCCTATCGAATCGGTGGCGGCGCAGATGACGGACATGACCGGAGGCGGGTTCCGCACCCTCGCCCTGGCGCTCCGCTTTGCACATGGCGCCGTGGGCACGCTTCTGGGTTCGTACGACTCCTCATATGCATATCGCGACACACATGTGCTGGAGGTCAACGGCACCCAAGGCAGGCTGTTGATCGAGGAGACGGTACGCCGGTACACGTATCAGAAAGCTGGGAACGAGACTGCCGAAATCTGGGAAGCGGGATACTTCAACGATCGCGACCGCGAGTTCCACCGTACGTTTGACGCGCACCTGGATGCGGTCATTGCGGCGTTTCGCGCCGGCAACCAACCGCCCGTCCACGCCCGCGCCGGCCGCCGCGCCCTCGCCGTAGCCCATGCAGCCATCCGATCTTTCGAAACGGGGCAGCGCGTCCAGGTTCCGTGATGAGAGGACTCCTCGAATGGAGGCCGGCAAGCGAGCCGGCACAAGGCGATTCATGGTACAATGAACTGGCGCCCGCGCCTCGCGCCGGCGCAACCCAAGGATTGCGGAGAGTCCATATGCTGGTCAGCCGTCGACTGCGGATCGCACTTTTCCTATCTCTCCTCGCCTGTTGTCACCAGGCGGGCGCCCAAACCCCCGAATACCGCGCGTCCTGGGTAGACGCCTTCCATCCCGGCTTTATGTCGCAGGACGAACTGACCAGCACGATCGGCAACCTCCGAGCCGGAAACGTCAATGTCTTCGTGCCGGAGGTGTACGTCAACAGCGGGTACCAACATATCTACTGGAGTCCAACCCCGGCTGAATATCCCAGCCTTGGTTCCCCTGGTACGATTGTATCGAACGGGGTGTCGATCAAATGCGATCTGAGCAGCGAGGCGGAAACCAATTCAGGCGGTAGTTATGACGCCCTGGGTGAGTCTATCGCGCAGTGCCACGATACCACGGGTGGGAAAGCCCGCCTGGACGTCTGGGCCTGGATGGTTGCGTTCCGCTCCGCCGGCGCGATACGGGTGAACCATCCGGAGTGGATCACAGTAAATGGTGGCGGGCTTTCGTCAACCGACTTTGATGCGGGACATCCCGGTTCCGAGCAGCAACTCGTGAATAACTGTATGGACATCGTTAAGCACTACGATGTCGATGGGCTCAACTTCGATTACATCAGGCTGTCGAATGCGAACGATGGTTTCAACGCCATAAGCGTTCGGCGATACAACGCCATAAAGGGCAAGAGCGGGACGCCGACAACCGATGATGCTGAGTTCAAGCAGTGGCGCCGCGATCAGATCACCAACGTGATCCGCAAGATCTACCTGAGCGTGATCGCGATCAAGCCGAACGTGAAGATCAGCGCGGACACCATTATGTGGTCTCCCAGCCCCGCCAGGCCTTTCGTCGGCGATCCGAACCCGCTGCAGACGTGGAGGACCAACTTCGAATCCACGTCGGCCGCGTTTACCAGCGTGCTGCAGGACTGGCGTTCCTGGATGGAAGAGGGCATTCTGGATATCGCGATGCCCATGGCCTACCTCTACGAGTGCAGTTACAGGACTACGTTTGACAAGTGGTGCGATTTCACCAAGGACAACCAGTTCGGCCGTCAGTGTGTTATTGGGACTGGCGGGTACCTGAATCTCCTCCCGGACAACCTGGCACAGTACGCGCGCACGCGGCAGCCCAGCTCAACGATGGGGAAGTACGGGGCAGGCCAGAACAACTACTCGTATGCATACCCCTATGCGAGTCTCTGCGGGAAGTCAACCGCATCCGTGGCCGACCCAGTGGGCTGGTTCAACGCCCTCAAGGCCGATTTGTATGCGCAACCGGCTGTGGTCCCAGCGCTGCCCCGCCTTACCAACGGTAAGGGGCACATCAAGGGAACGGTGGTAAGTTCGCTGGTGGCTTCACCTGGCTGGGTTGACGGCGCCACAGTGTACCTGTCCGCCAAAGCAGACGGTTCAAATCCCGTGAGGACCATGCAGACAGACGGTACGGGATTCTACGGCTTTGTGGATGTGCCGCCCGGCTCTTACTACGTAAAGGTCCACGCCGCAAACCATGAGGATCAGATCCAAGCGGTCTCCGTGACATCTGCGGCCGTGTCCACCGTAGACTTCACTCTCGCCGGGCCGCTTCCCGCAACGCAACTGGCCTTCAGCGTTCAGCCGGGTGGCGCGGCCACATCCGTTGCGTTCACCAGGCAGCCGGTAGTCGTGGCCAGGGACTCCGCGGGAAGCCTTATCAGCGGGTTCAACGGACCGGTTACACTCGCGATCAAATCCGGAGCCGGCGCACCGGACGCCGCTCTTGTTGGGACGGCTACTGTGAACGCCGTGAACGGAGTCGCATCGTTCTCCGGCCTCTCCATCAACAGGCCGGGATCGGATTACGCGCTGACGGCTTCGTCCGGAAGTCTCGCGTCTGCAGACAGCAGTGTTTTCCAGGTTGCAGTGGTGCCGACTCTCCTGGTATTCAGCCGGCAGCCAGGCGGCGCTTCTACCGGAGTTCCGTTCACAACCCAGCCTACAGTGGCGGCAATGGATGTGTTCGGCAATGTGGCGACGGGTTTCTCCCGGCCCGTTACGCTTCAGATCAAGGCCGGGACCGGAGCTGCCGGAGCCGCCCTGAATGGCGCCTTTTCACGGTCCGCCGTAGGCGGTGTAGCAGCTTTCAGCGACCTGTCGATCAGCAAAGCGGGCGCCGGATATGTGCTCACGGCTGCCGCCACGGGTTTGTCGTCCGGCGAGAGCGATGCTTTTGCCGTGGCGGTCGTCCCCACGCGCCTGGCGTTCTCGGCGTATCCCTCCGGAGCTGTCATCGGGCAGCCGCTGGCGCCACGTCCGGTCGTCGTCGCGACCGATGACGACGGCAACACGGCTCTCTCGTTCAGCGGACCGGTGACGCTGTCGATCGCGGCGGGCACCGGTGTTCCGGGCGCGGCGCTCGATGGAACCCTTACCGTGAACGCATTGAGCGGAGTTGCCACGTTCGACGGCCTAACAATCGACAAGGTGGGCTTCGCATACCGCCTGCACGCTGTGAGCGGTTCGTTGATCGCAACGGATTCGTACGCGTTCGATATTCGCACGTCCGCGACGAGGTTGGCTCTTACCGCGCAGCCCGGTGGCGCCAGGGCCGGGCGTCCGTTCGCCCGCCAGCCGGTTGTGGTAGCCCTGAACGTGTCCGGCGAAATCGCGACGGACTACAATGGCCCCTTGTACGTCGAAATCAAACAAGGCGCCGGCTCCAGTACAGCCTGGCTGGACGGTACCGTCTCGATCGCCATGGCCGGAGGCATCGGCGCCTTCACGGACCTGGCCATAAACGAGCCGGCGACAGGATACGTGCTCACCATGAGCAGTCCGCCGCTACCGAACGTTGATAGCGCCGCTTTCGAAGTCGTCAGTAGCGGTCCCTACACTTTCGCCGAGGTGATCCGCACACTGACCATCGCCGGCGGCCTCGTTTCGGCCACGGACGGAGACATTACTCGGCTTGATGTGGATGGCGCGGGACGGGTTGACCTGCTGGATGCGACCCGCATCACCCGCAAGGCGGCGGGCCTCGAAACGAACCCCTAGCGGAGGGGAAACGAGGAAATGGGGAAATGAAGAACCTGGGGCGTTTCCCCATGTCCCCATTTCCTCATTTCCCTTCTAGCGGTACCAGCCGAACTCGTTCACGGCGTCCACGGCGGCCACAATGTTCTCCCAGGGGACTTCCGGTTCGATCATGTGCGTTGGCGCCAACAGCAGTCCGCCGCCCACGCCAACCGTCTCCATGCGCAGCTTGACCTCGGCGCGAACATCCTCCGGAGTCCCGAACGGCAGCGTGCTCTGCGTGCCGATGGTGCCCCAGAAGGCCAGGTCTCGCCCGAATTCACGCTTGAGGCAAGCGGGGTCCATGCACTCGCTCTGGATGGGATTCAGGATGTCGAGACCGATCTCGATGAGGTCTGGGACGATGGCGGTCGCGTTTCCGTCGGTGTGGTAGAAAACCAGGACGTCCGGGCGCGCCGCCTTCGCGGCAGCGATGATGCGAGCCAGGCGCGGTTTCAGCCAGCGACGCCACATCGGAACGCTCATCATCATCCCGTGCTGGGAAGCCACGTCATCTCCGAGGCGGATCACATCAACGCCGAGCGCCGAATACCGGGCAGCTTGTATCTCGCGTTTCGCCGTAATCCGATCCAGGAGCGTTTCCGCGAAGCCGGGGTTCTCAACGAAATCCAGCAGCAGCAGTTCCATTGAGCGCATATACCAGGCAATCTCGAAGATAGAACACTCTGAAGACGCCATCGCCGCATGGCCTTCACCCTGGATCGACGCGATGCGGCCGGGGAGGTCTGCGTATCGGTAGTCTGCCTCGACGTCGGGCAGGGGATACGATGCGGCATCGGCATCGCTGCTCAGTTTCATCATCGGGTGAACGAACGCCTGGAGGTGGGCGTGTTCCGGCGCGTCGCTCCGGGTCTTCAGATATCCGATGCCCCACTCATCCCACGTCGTTCCCGGAGGCGAATCGGTGTGGTACTTGGCGTGGTCAAGCGGGTGGGAAGTCCTAAGGATTCCCACTGGACGCGTGTCACAGCCGAAATAGGCCGCGGCATCCTCTTGGCCGGTCCGCGTGCGGAACTCCTCATATTTCTGCGGCGTGAGGCTGATGCCGATCTCGTGCGGCACGCGATCCGGCGCCTGGCGCCGCATCGCCGTCAGTACTCGCTCTCTGCTCGTCATCCTGTGTTCGTCTCCACCCAATTCAGTGAACGTTCCACCGCGCGTTTCCAGTCGCGGTAAAGGCGCTCGCGGGCCGCGGCGTCCATTGCCGGCGTCCACGTACTGTCTATCACCGTGTTGGCCCGCAGCTCGTCCTGCGTGCGCCAGAAACCGACCGCCAGACCGGCGGCGTAGGCGGCGCCCAGCGCGGTTGTCTCCCACATCTTGGGCCGCTCCACCGGAACGTTAAGCATGTCCGCCTGGAACTGCATCAGCGTGGAGTTTCGAACCATTCCGCCGTCAACGCGTAGCGCCTTCAGCCTGATGCCGGAGTCCTCCTCCATCGCTTCTGCAACCTCCCGGGTCTGATAGGCGGTGGCCTCCAGGGCCGCGCGGGCGATGTGGCCCTTGTTGGCGTAACGTGTGAGTCCAACGATTACGCCGCGCGCGTCGCTGCGCCAGTGCGGCGCGAACAGCCCGGAGAACGCGGGCACTATGTACACGCCCCCATTGTCCGCCACCGTATTGGCCAGATCCTCCACTTCGGCGGCGCTCCGAATAAGGCCGAGGTTGTCGCGAAGCCATTGGACCAGCGCGCCCGTTACCGCAACGGAGCCCTCGAGGCAATAGGCTGGCGGCGCGTCTCCGAACCGGTAGCCGACGGTTGTGATCAGCCCGCACCGGGACACAACGGGCTCCGTACCCGTGTTCATCAGCAGGAACGAGCCGGTACCGTAGGTGTTCTTCGCTTCACCGGGCTGAAAGCAGGTTTGCCCCACGAGCGCCGCCTGCTGATCGCCCAACGCGCTCGCCACGGGAACTCCCTCCAGGATGCCGGTACCCGTACCGTACACATCGCTGGACGACCGTATATCGGGCAGCCAGTCGCGGGAGAGGCCCATTTCCGAGAGGAGACCGTGATCCCAGTCGAGGGTCTGAAGGTCCATCAGAAGCGTTCGCGATGCGTTGGTCACGTCCGTGATGAACGTGCCGCCTGTGAGATGCCAGACGAGCCAGGAGTCCACGGTTCCGAAGGCCAGTTCGCCGCGATTCGCAGCTTCGGCCACAGCCGGCACGTTGTCCCACATCCAGCGCATCTTTGGGCCTGCGAAGTACGTCGCCAGCGGCAATCCGGTCTGAGACCGGAGGCGATCCTGGCCAACACTGCCGGCCAGTGCATCACAGATTGCGTCCGTCCGCGTGTCCTGCCAGACGATGGCGTTGCACAGCGGCTTGCCGGTGCGCCGGTTCCAGGCGACCGTCGTTTCCCGCTGGTTGGTGATGCCCGCCGCGGCCAGGTCGCCGGTCCCGATGCCCGCCGCCGCAAGCGCTTCGCGGATGACAGTGTCCACGTTCGAGAGGATCTCGACCGGATCGTGCTCCACCCAGCCGGCCCGAGGCATGATCTGGTGGTGTTCGCGCTGTGCAAGACCGGCGATGCGGGCGCCGTGATCGAAGATGATGCACCGCGTGCTCGTGGTCCCCTGGTCTATCGCCGCAATGAAATCAGGCATCAGGTGTCTCCGGTGATAGCATATAGTGCTGTGTGAGGCTGGCGAACCCGGCCAGTTCCCGTTCAACCCAGCCGCTGTCACGCCCTTGAATCTCAGCCATCAGTGCGGCGACCCGCGGCGCGGATTCCACCGCGGCACGGGCGTCCAGCAGGAGCGCGCGGAGCCGGCGGGACAGCACGTCGGCGAGGTGTAGAGGCATTTCGTTCACGATGACGTAAGCCGCCATGGCGTTGCTGTACGGCATCCGCGGGTGGAGGCAGCCGGGGTAGCGGATCTCGAACGCGGTGATCTCCTCGTCTGTCGCGCTGAACTCCCGCCACGGAGTGTTGGTACCGGCCGCTCCGTGGAGCGTCAGCGATTCGGTTACGCATTTCCGTGCCGGTAGGCCGGCCGTCGCAGCGGCGCGGGTCACGGCTTCCTCGGCCATCCTCCGGTAGGTGGTCCATTTGCCGCCGGTGATGGTAACAAGGCCGGAATCGCTCACGAGTATCGTGTGGTCGCGGCTCATTTTCGCTGTGTTCGCGGCGCCATCCTTCACCAGCGGGCGCAGACCGGCGAACACGGACAGTACGTCGGAGCGTTGCGGCTTGCGGGTGAGGTATTGGCCGGCGTGGAAGAGCACGAATTCCACCTCCTCTTCCAGCGCGGTTGGCTCATTGCCGTTGATATCCACCGGTGTGTCCGTGGTTCCGGCCAGCACCCGGCCCTCCCAGGGGATGAGGAAGAACACGCGCCCGTCCGACGTCTTGGGTACCATGATGGCGGTTTCGCCCGGCAGGAACGACCGGTCCAGAACCACGTGAATGCCCTGGCTCGCCCTGACCATCGGCGGCGCGTCCGCGTGGTCCATGCAGCGCACGGTATCCGTTTGAACGCCGGTCGCATTTACCACGGCCTTCGCGCGGACGGTGTGCGTTTGGCCCGATTCCAGATCCGTGACCTGGGCGCCGCACACCTTTCCGTTGTCGTGAGTCAGCGCGGTCACGGGGGCATAGTTGACCAGCACCGCACCCGAATCGTGCGCCGTGCGCGCCAGGCTCATGGCGTACCGGGAGTCGTTGAACTGGGCGTCGCTGTACACGATTCCGCCGGAGGAGTCCTTGAATGAAAGCGTTGGAGCCAGTTCATGAGTGGTGCGGGCGTCCACGACGCGGGAAGGCGTCAGGTTCAGCCGTCCGGCTAGCGCATCGTAGAGCTTGAGGCCAACGGCATAGTAGAGGCGCTCCCAAACTGACGTTGTTGGAACCAGGAAGCGCGTCTCGTGGACGAGGTGAGGCGCATTGCGCATCATCAACCGGCGCTCGCGCAGCGCTTCTCGGACGAGGCTGATGTGGCCCAGGCGGAGATAGCGCACGCCGCCGTGCGCCAGTTTCGTGCTGCGCGAACTGGCCCCCTGCGCGAAATCGCCGGCCTCCACCAGTGCCGTGGAGTATCCGCGGGATGCGCTATCGACCGCCATCCCCAGCCCGGTGGCGCCGCCGCCGATGATCAGGACATCGAACGGTTCGTTGAGATGGCGCAGCGCTTCGTCACGATCCATGGTGGGTTGTGTCGCTTTCGTCCAGGTTACCTGGCCGCCTCCACCCGCACGATGCCCTCGTCGAAGCAGGCTTCCACCTTGCCGCCGGGTGCGACCGTTGGACGGGTGCTTAACGGATCACTAGCGCATGAGGTACGGCGCGGCTTCGCCAGTACCGACGTGAGTCTCCACTCACGAGGATACGTCGCTTCCACATGAGGGATGTGCTGAATCCGCCGTCAAGTAGCACTGCTTCCGAGATTCCTAATGGGGCCAAAGACCTTGCCAAGTTCAGACTGTCTACGCGGTAGTCTGTTGCCCCGATCACTAATCGTCCGTTCCGGTCGATACCGAGGAATGTGCGCCGTCGCTCGCCCATTGCGTCCGGAATGCATCTCAGCCTAATACTGTCCGCGCTGACCGCAATTCCGTTGTGAATAAGCCATCCCCCGGTTAGAAAAGCGTCTCTCGTGCTTGGAAAAAGGCGTCGAAGCGCGACCGCACTCTCCCCCATCCAAGCTTCAAACGGTACAATCATTGCCTGATGTTGCCCAAGCAACAATAGCGGGCGGCCCAGGCAGCGTGGCACATCGTAGGGGTCCGCTGCGCAATAGAACCCGTTTCCACTGCACATTACGGGGCCAATCATCCGACAAACTGTACCCGATTGACTGATTCCAGTGAAGAATCCCCCGTTTATCCCGCCGCAGCCGAGTCCACGCTCTACGAACGATTGAACTGCTTTCGGTTTCGGACTGAAGGCGGTTCGAATCGTGCCACCCCGGATGTAGAGAAGGCGTCTCCCCGAGACCAACAGGCTACCTCTGTGCGGCGATTCAGTGGACAGCTGGATTATAGTAGAACGGGGAGGAAAAGGCTTCTGAGCGTCCGATGTGTCGCCGCTAAGATACCTCATTCCTGAAACAGCGTAGGTGCAACCGGGTCTGTGTCCAATGAACAATGAGCAAACGACAACCAGCACGAGGCGTGCGATCTCGTTCCGTATGCAGGATTCGTCAATCAGCTTTCGCAACATTGGGCCAACGCTCTAATTGTATGTGGGGCCGGGCCATTCGACGAATCCGCGGGAATGCTCATCGCTGCCATACCATCGAATACACGGCATTGCTTTACCTGTTTGCCTGCCTCCCAGAACCCATTCGGCGCTCTTGGGGACCGACGAGTTTTCTTTACGGGTGCCGCCACACCTTGGTAACGGTGCGGCCTTGAGAATACTCCGGTGTCCCAACACGAATATGGACAACACATGGAAATGATAGCGCGGGCTTGCATCGGGTCGAGTTTCCCGCGCGGGATATTTCGGGGACAAAGATGGTTCTCTGGGCAGCCTTCAGCACTTCATGAAGCAGAATCACTGCAATACGTTGAGCTAGACGACAGCATATGGGGCGCGAGTGGCCCCTGCGGTCGCGTAAGGGCCACTCACTAACGGGCGGGCAAACAAGGAGGCCGCCCAACCCCAATTACCGAATCACCGTGATGGCCAGACTGTGGAAAACTTTACGTTGGCACCCAGGCGGCTGTAACGCCAGACTGGACTTCGAGAGTAGAGTGACACCCGTACTGGCTGGGTCGCCCGCTTGAGGAACGCCCCTAATGCTTTCAGTTCAACCATGCCCACTCCTACGTGCCCGGACGCGTAGGGTTCTGCCACCCCGATGGCTTTCGCCGTCTTTCGAGCGCCATCGGCTGCGCGTTTCGCACCCGCGGTTCCGACATCCTCATCTTTCCATTCTCGGGGAAGGGTCGCAGGATCAACGAGTGCTTCACCCAGAAGGCTGCCTGCAGGTAACAACAGCTTGTCGTGATGTAGTTCGACGTGAACCGGAAGCGGTTTATCTAGGCGATACTTTGCCCGCGCGATGAACGTCACGATAAAATGCTCATTTGCGGGCGCCGGGAAACGCAGCAGGTGAAGTTGTCGAAGGGTTTCATCCCAGCCCTCTAGGCTGAGAATTTTGTTCGTGGCGGTGGTTACCACCGTGGGAGTATCGAAACCCCATCCGGCGAGGTTCCCCTTATTGTACTTCAGTTGATGCGCCATCGAAGAGGTGTAGTCAAGAAGCATCCGCCTCGCCTTCGTCTCGGAAGGCGCACGGTCTACAAGCCAAGCTCCAATCGTAACGCCTGGTTCCGGATAGAAGGCAGGCTGATGCATCTTTGGCGCAGGTCGGATTTCGGCCTGGCCGGCCTGGGCATTGGACGGCTGTCCTGTTTGGAGAAGGGTGTTGCCAACTGTCGGTACCCCGTCTTGTGCTAGGACTGGATGAGACGCGACAGTAAGTAACCCAACGAGCAAGAGTTTCATATCTGCCTCTACAGTTGGCCTTCGGCCGGATGCGGAATCCTAATCTCCAGGTACCGATATCCACCACACGTAATGTCCGTGTTGATATACTGCGTTAGCTCGGTTTCACCACCGCCATCCGGTGTCTCAAGATTGAGAACGCTGAGTTGCACGGTGACGTGACCGTCACTCGCAGTCTTGGATATGACAGCGGGCTGGGCTAAGACTGTGTCACATAGGGTATTCTGCATGAAACCCACGAAACTCGATCCAACGGTAAAGTTGCATGTATTCGATGGGCGATTTGCGCAATCGGTTACATTGAACGTAACGGTAACCGTGCTCCCATCGGCGTAGATCGTTCCGGTCGGCGATAGGCTATAACTGGCGATCTTTGCGGTCCGCTGGACGGTGATTTCGAAAGGTACCTGTTTGGGATCATCTGCGACAAGGGGTGCATTGTGCGTGTCGTAGAGATACAAATTATGTGATGGTCTGTGGGCAATCAAACGGTCCTATCACCTGTGAAACCGTTGGGACAGGGTCATTGCATGCGGTGGGGTCCCCGCAGTCATCTGTGTCTGTGCCAGACGCACTGCTCGTGTGCGTTTGGCCCACGCCGAGCGTTAGGGCGCCACTACTAGGGCTTTGGGTTGTCACCGTGATGGGCGCGCCAGCCTGACAGGGCCCGGTGGTACAACTCGCAGGTTCGCCGAGTGCGCGGCATGCACCGGCTACAAGGACTATCACGTAGGCCAAACGTTTCGTGATCTTCAATTAGTAATCCTCCGTCGCTATGTGATGAGCAATGTTGAGCAGGCTTTTGGGGCTACTGCTTTGCGCTAATCGTTAGGTGGGTCTTGGCGAGTTGTGCCCAGCAATCCCCAGGGTAATCGTTGATGATCGAATTGAACACTGATGCTGCTGCCTCAGAATCGTTGCCTGCACGGTAAGCGCATGCCATCATGAACCGCGTGAAGGCATGCCAGTTATCCTTGGGGTAGTTGTCCGGATAGGCCGCAAGCAGCGCACGGTATTCGGCAATAGCCTTTGCCATGTTTCCCTCGTAGAAATAGGCGTTGGCTATTCCGAGCTTCATTTCGAAAACCATGGCATCCTTCGGATAGTCCCGAATGATCTGTTCAAGCATTCCACGGGCCTTGGCGTAATCCCGTCGCCCCGGCGGTAGATCGGTAAGATAGAGGCACGCTAGCTGGCAACGGCAATGAAAGATGCTTGGGTCATCGGGGTATTTCGCGACCATGGACGTACAGATTTCAAGGGCTAGGTCATAGTCCTTGTGCAGGTACTTTGCCAGGAGTTCAGCTTTGAGCGCGGCCGCGCGAATCTCAGAATCGATGTCGGTCAGAGGAATATCCGAAATCGCGTCGTATGCTTCCTGATACCGCTGGGCGGAACGAAGGGACTCAATCACGCGAAACCGTGCGTCTTTGGCGCGCGCATAATCCGGACGTTCGTTCACGCATTTCCGGTATCGCGCTGCTGCCTCGCTATACCGACCGGTCGCAAAGAGCGCATCCGCCTCCACATATGGCCACTCAGCGTTGGTCGGATAGTCCATTTGCATCGTTCTGTAAAGAGGAATCAGCAAATCGAACCGCCCAGATTCGTTGTAGACCGCACCCAGTAACGCACTAGCCTTCTCGCCATATGCGCCGCCAAGTGCTACGAACGCCGCTCGGTCGCTGAGGGGGCCATCAGCACGGGGCAACAGCGCCATCAACTCGGCTTCAGCTGCCGCTCGGTCCTTCTGTTGGTAGCGAACATACGCATGGTAATAGCGTGCTCGCAGCAATTGTGCGGGCGTTGGGTTGACGACTTGGTCGAGCGCCACCAATGCGGCAGCGGAGTCCCCCTTGGCCAAGACGTTTCGAACGGAATCCAGTTGAGCGTCTATTGGATCGGCATTGCAATAGACCGCGCAGAGGGGTGTGCAGGCAATCGCCAGCAGGGCTTTCCTCCAAGACATGATCCGGTCCTTTCTCTCGCGCATTCTGCCCGAGAAACGTGGAGCATCGTTTCGGTGTGACTTACCGGTGACTCATCTTTCAGTCTTTGAGGGTTCTAACCCTGGTGGAAAGGATATCAACGGCAATGTGATGCTTCCACAGGAATCATGAATAGAAATGAGGGGGGGGGGGGGGGGCAATAGGTAATGTTACCCTGCCAACCAGACTTAAGAACTATGCCTGTCGGCTATCCGCCCAGATGACGGTCAGGCAGCCTCCACCCGCACGATGCCCTCGTCGAAGCACGCTTCCACTTTGCCGCCGGGTGGGACTACCAGCACTTCGTTTTCACGCCAGTCGCCGTTCACGAGGCGGTCGATGAGACCCATGTCGCCCAGGACCTTCTCGAAGACCCAGCCGCGCGATTCGGCGTCGGCGCGGGTTTCGCGCTCATAGTGGGCATCGGGTTCAACGCCCATCTCGATGAACGTGAACTGGCCGTAGTTGTGGGTTTGACTCAGCGTTTCGAAGATGTACTGCGCGTTTTCCTCGCCGTATTTCTCCACCAGTTCCGCCAGCGTCTTGTCCATCCCCGTCTGGTGCTGGATCGACAACTGGCTCAGTTCGCCGGCCGCCTCGCCGCGCTCCATCCAGCCGGTCGTCTTGAAATACACGCCGGGGTGGCTGTTGAAGTACTCGAGATAGCGTTCCTTGCTTCCGAGGAAGACGGTGATGCAGTCGTGCGCGCGGGGCAGGACAATGGGGATGTCGCGCGCCTCCAGCCCGTTCAGGCCGTTGTTGCAGAGGCCGTAGCCTAGAATGATGGCGTCGTACTTCGATCCATCCACGCGGTCCACGGCTTCCTGCATGCGGGCGAGCATGCCGGGCGCGCCGATGTCATGGAGGCCCTTGGGCATGAACTCCACATCGACCATATTGGACGTTCGCGCCACGGTGGCGCACATCTCACGGTAGAACACTTCGCAACTGATGAGTTTGTATCGCATATTCAGGGTTTGTGGTTCAGGGGTTGGATGCCGGTGCTATGGCGACTTCGTCCAGCCACGCCTCGCCGGTACCGTCAAGCAAGAGCACTATGCCGATATGCTCGGTAGCGGGCGGAAGCACCACTTCTTTGCTGTAAGCGGTCCAGTCGGCGTAACCGTGCAGGACCTGGGCCTGGATGAACTGGATCGGCGACCAGATTGTGCTGTAGGCTTGCACGGCGACGTTCACTTTGACGTTTCCGGCTGACCTGGCGTATCCGGATAGCGTGAACCTCGCGCCGGCGCCGGCGTCCAGCGTTTGGGCCGTCTGCCCCATCGCATCGCCGCCCTCGCTCGCGACGCAGAGGGCCGCTGGACCGATCTTGAACGTTTTGGTGTCCCGCGACACCCTGATCTTGCCGCGGCCGACCCACTGGGTATTCCACGAGGTCGGAACCTCCTGCCCGTCGGTCATAGAGCCGTTCTGCAGCGCGATCGGCCTTTTGGCAGGATCGACCGGTTCCGGTGTGCCGTCAACCGCAGCGAAGCGCGAGTCCTCAGCCGTGTTCTGATAGTGGCGGCCTTTCGGAATGTAGTCCTTGGGCCACTTGCCGGTGAAGAAGCCGCGGCCGAACGAACCGAAGACCATATATTCCGGAGCGAAGGGGTTGAACGCGATCGCGTGTCCGCGCAGCATCGCGAGGCCGTTGTTCGCCTGCTCGAACGTTGCGCCGCCGTCGCCGCTCACCCACACGCCAGATTCGTGTCCGTACTCCACATACGGATCTGTACTCGTCGTGAATGCGATGCGCTTCGGGTTCGTCGGGTCCACGGCCACGTTCTTGATCCACTGGTCGTCCCAGAGCCGGGTCCACTTTCCCTCGGCGTAACGCCAGAGGCCGCCGCGAGCACCCTTGTCTGCTGCGACGTAGAGGCGGCCCAGACCGTCGACCACCATGCGTCCGGCCTGGTGCGGACCGCCGATCGCGCTGAAGTGCTCTCCGTCCTCGGTGCGGTAGACGTCCTTCTCGCCGGAGACGAAAAAAACGCTCGCCTTTCGCGGATCAGCGGCGATCCACGCCAGGCCGGGACCGCGGTGAACGATGCTCCAGTGGTCGCCGCTATCTGCGGAGTGGTACAGGCTCCCGCTGATCACCACCCACACCTTCTCCGGCTTGTCGGGCCGGGCATAAATGCCTCCGGTGGTACCGGGGTCGCTGAATTCGGGCAGGCCGTGGTCCTTGCCCGTCACCGTGTCCCACGTCTTCCCGTCCCTGGTTCGAACGACGCTGACGTTCCGGCCGAACTGGCCGGTGGTAACGTAGACGTGTCTGCCAGCTAAACTCGCGTCGTTGCCGCCGCCCCACGGCGATGGCTCGGCGCCGCGAAAGGTCCATGTCCTCAGGCCGTCCGTGGATTCCCAGCACTTGCCGGCGTCCATCGCCAGCAGAACGGCATGTCCCTTCAGATTCGGGTCGAACCGGAAATTCATGCTGCACAGGCCGGAGAAACCGCGACCCTTGAAAGCGCCGTTTCCCGCAGGATCTGACGAGGCGGAGGCCCACGTATTGCCGCCATCCCGCGTGATGATCATCTCTTCGGCGCCGGCGCCGAGGCACACGTTCGGGTTCTTCGGGTCCACTGTCAGGCAGGGCTCTCCAATGCCGGCGGGGTATGCAGCGCGAATCTGGAAAAGGGACTTGCGAGCCGGATCGCCGCTCTCTGTGCCAACATTCATCTTCGTGGCGACCGCTTTCCAGTTCCGCCCTCCGTCCCTGGTGGCGTAGAGCGTGCCGGTGTCCCACGCCGTGTCCGACACGTACATGATGTCAGGGTTGCTTTCGGCGACGGCGAACCCCTTGTAACTTGAGGTGAAGACGCTTTGAGCGTGGGCGACCTGGCGAAGTCCGTTCGAAATGGACGACCAGTGCCGGCCCCCGTCCGGCGACTTGAACACACCGCCGGGAATGCATTTCCCGCCCGGGGTTTCAGGAGACGGGGAGAGCGAGACGAACACGGTGTCTTTGTTCTTCGAATCGACGAAGACGCGCTCTACGTTGAGATGGGGGAGACCGGTGTTCCGCCGCTCCCATGACTTGCCGCCGTCCGTGCTGGCCCAGAATCCGTTGGCATCCGTGGTGGCATAGAGGGGGAAGGGGGGGGCCTGTCTGCCCCAAGCCGCGCCTACGATGTTGAGTCCTCTCGTCCCGTCCCCGGTAAGGGTGGTGAGGCGCTTCCAGTTCATGCCGGCGTCGGCGCTGTCCCATACGGCGCCCCATACGTCGGCGCCGTGAACATCCCATCGCCGTGACGAACCGCCGAAGGCCAGCAGGTGCCTGGAGTCGCGCGGGTCGAAGAGCACCTTCTCTATCGGCGCCGTGTATCCGAAGTCGCGTTGTGGCCCGGGCATCCCGGCGCGGCGTTCGTGCCAGTTGCGCCCGCCGTCCGTGGAGAGCCACGGTCCGCCCATAGTGCCGGCCCAAACGGTGTTGGGGTCAGTCGGGCTGAACGTGATATCGCCGATCTCATATGACTTCAGGCCGAAAGTTGCCTGC
Source organism: Armatimonadota bacterium (assembly GCA_036504095.1). Taxonomy (NCBI): domain Bacteria; kingdom Bacillati; phylum Armatimonadota; species Armatimonadota bacterium. The sequence continues at coordinate 55,148 of DASXVS010000019.1, forward strand.
CAGGTCTGCCCGCCGTCAGTTGTCAGTCCGATACCCAGCATATCGCCGCCCGTGAGCATGCGCCTGGCGTCGAACGGGCTGATGGCGACCGATGTATTAGCGCCGCCGCTTCCGGGCTCGCCCATTGGCTGCCACTTGATCGGCGAAGCACCGCCTGCCGGGCCGAACGCCAGAAGCAGAGAGAGAACCGAGAGCGATGTCGCGATTGTTCCGGGTAGTCTTATGGTTTTGCAATCCCGAATCCTGAACCCCGAACCCCTCACGAGTACACGCACTCCTTCGCGGCATCCGCATAGGCCTGCAGGTTATCGACCGGTATATGGAAGAAATGGTCGCTGGGGCTCATGATGTAGCCCCCGTTGGGGCCATAGGCGTCGAACTGTTCGTGCACATGTCGGAAGATGTCCTCGCGCGTGCCGATTTCCAGCACGTTGCTCTGGTCAATGCCTCCGATGAGCGCCACCTTGTCGCCGATTCGTTCTTTCATTTCCGCCGCGCGCGCGTCGCCACCCATTGTTTTCGGGGTCAGGGTCTCGGCCGCGTCGCAGCCGGTTTCCACGATGAGTTCCAGGATCGGCATCATTCCGCCGCAGGTGTGGTAGACCACCCGATGCCCTAGGCTGTGGAGCAAATCGTGCATCTTGCGGTCATACGGGAGGCAGAATTCCTTGAAGTATTTCGGCGAGATAACCGTGGAGGATGCGGCGCCGCCACCGGTTTCGACCAGGTCAATCGGGGCGCCATCCAGGTTCTCCAGGATCCACTTCTCCTTCTTCTTCCAAAGGACTTCCAGGAACTCGTGCACCCAGCCGGGGCTGTCCGCCGCGGCCATAATCATCTCTGTCGTCCCCATGAGGCACACGGCGTGCTGCCATGGGCCGGCCTGATCGCCCCACACGCTGCTACGCATGATGCCGTCATCACCCATCTCGTCAAAGTCGCGCTGAAGCGATGCCACGTCCAGTTTGGGAGCCGGCATATAGCGCTCGATCAGCTCCAGGTCTTCCTCACGCTTTACCAGATGTGTAGTGATAAATCCGGTAATCTCATTGCTGCCGAGGGTGTAGTCGAGTTTGCCGCCCGGCGTCGTGACAACGTACTGAGTGAGCGTTTCGCCCGCGGGCGCGTCAAGGCTGTGGGCTTCCACCGCCCATTTGGGGTTCGGCTTGTCCACATACGGCAGACGGCCGAGCGAAGCATCGAGCCCGAATTTTCGGAATGCCTCGATGTCGCTGATGCCGCCCAGATAGTGGTTCAGGTGGTACGGCTGCCACTGGTGAACGCTGGCGGGCACCCGATCGGGAACGCCTCCATCCAGCGCGGTGAGCAAACGCTCTCTCGATGTCATTTCTTTCACAGAATCTCCCCCGGGACGCGGGAATCCGGTTTCCTGTCCGCCAGCAACGGCCGCATATTCGGCAGACCCTTGCCCCAGACGCGACGCGCCTCATTTACATAATACGCGTAATTGGAGAGTGAAACGTCGGGCGGCACGCGGTGATCCGGCAGCGGGATATATCCGCCTTCTTCGACAAGCGGCGCCAGGCGCTCCACCTCAGCGGAGATCGTCGGGTAACTCTGGGCGAGCGTAACCTTGGAAACGCCGCCGATCATCAGCAGTTCTTTGCCGTAGGTCTTCCGGAAGGCGACCGGATCGGCGCCCCAGACGCCGATTTCAATGGGGAACATGCAGTTCACTCCCGCATCGAGCCACAGCGGGAGCAGATGGGTGATCTCGCCATCGCAGTCCAGCACGGAGACGTCTACTCCGTGTTTCCTCAGCAGGGAGGTAATCCGCTTGTAGTGCGGGACAAGCACTTGCTTGAAGATGGCTGGTGACAGCAGCGGCCCGCCCCGGTAGCACATATCTTCCCACCAGGAAGCGTAGTCGATCTGGACACCCGATTCAAGGACCGGCGTGATCGTGGCGATGATGCAATTCGCGACGGTCTCAACCATTTCCTCGAAAAACGGCCGGTCATCATAGACGAGCATGGAGAGGTTCTCCATGCCCATCCAATTCCGGATCCAGCCATACAGGGATCCGCAGTTCAGGCCGATCGGGTAGTCGCGATTCGGATCGGAGTAGCGCTTCACGCGCTCGGTCCAATCGGCGGGATATCGCCCGGGCGTCGCGGGGTCGAGCCGCGGGAGGAACTCCCGCTTCCAGGACTCGCGGTCGGTGAGCGTGTGCCCGATCTGGCGGGGAATGGAACCCATGAACTTCCCGCGTTCCTTAAGCACTCCCTCCTCATCGCGGACCAGCTCGGAATCGCCGTGATCCTCCACGACTTCATACGTAAACGCGGGGAACAGACCGGGGTTGATGCCCACGTCGATCCACTGGGGATCGGCGCCGAAGTAGTCGCTGGGATCGATGTCCTTCGGTAATCCCTGTTCCCGCCAGACGACGTAAGTCTCGTCCCAGAAGCCGAAATCCATGATGGGGCTTCGGTCCCGGGGCAGGTAGTGCATAGTTGCGTGGAAGCGTTCGCGTGCGTTCATTGAAGTTTACTCCGTGCGATCCTTGCTGGATAGAGCGGTGGCGAGAGCGCGGATGAACTCAGGCGTGCTTCCGCAGCACCCGCCGATGAAAGACGCGCCGGCGTCAACCATCGCCAGCGATTCACTTACGAACTCCGCCGCGGTCATAGGGCAGACTGCCTTGCCATCTACCAGTTGCGGCGCCCCGGCGTTCGGTTTCATCCAGATCGGCAGGGTGGTCGCTGCCTTAAGCCTGCCACAGATGCCGCGCATGATATCGGCTGACGGACCGCAGTTCGCGCCGATGACGTCCGCCCCCGCTCGCTCCAGAGCCTCCGCCGCCTGTTCGGGGGTGACGCCCATCATCGTCCTGGCGCCGTCCTTGCCGGCGCCGAAGGCCATGCAGCCAACGACGGGCAGGCCCGTCTTTTTCGCGGCCGCTACAGCGATCGAGGCCTCCACCAGGTCGGACATCGTTTCGATGACCAGACCGTGAGCGCCGCCTTCAGCGAGCGCAGTGGCCTGCTCCTCAAACGACGCGACGACCTCGGCCTCGGAGACCTCACCCATGGCTAGCATTGCGCCCATCGGTCCCATCGATCCAAAGACCAGAACGCCGTCCCCGGCGGCGCGGCGGGAGATGCGCGCTCCCTCCCGGTTGATTTCGGAAGCCTTGCCTCCCAGGCCATAGCGGGCGAGGGAAATGCGGGTCGCGCCGAAGGTGTTGGTGAGGATAATCCGGCTGCCGGCTTCCGCGTAGGCGCGGGCCACCGCCTCGACCTTGTCCGGCTGTTCAATATTCCATGGGTCCGGGGACGCGCCGATCGGCAGGCCGCGCGCTTGAAGCTCCGTGCCCCATGCGCCGTCAGTTACCACCGGTGAATGTGTCAGCAATTGCTCGATGAGCGCGTTCATTGTGCTTCCCTCCGATATCCGTGGTCGCGTCCGGCTCGGTACATCGCTTCGGTGTTTTCAAGCGGCGTCCCCGGGCCGAGGTTGTTGCCCTCACGCAGTGTGAATCGCCCGCCGGACAGAATGCCTGTCTGTAGAATCCGGACCGTCTCGCCGTAGATCTCCTCCGGCGTGCCCGATCGCACGAGCTCGACATGCGGCCCGCCCTGAATCTCCGCATCCGGCCCGAGCTGCTCTCGAAGCCACGCGAAATCCACCGGAAACCCGGTGTCGTATGATTGAATGCCAAGTTCACGCTGCAGCGTCGGGAAATGCCGCGTCGCGTCTCCGCAACAGTGTATGGCGCGGCGCCCGGTGGTGAAGACCTCATAAATGCGCTTGAGGTGTGGGAGGATGTGGCGCTTCAACATCGGAACGGAGATCATCGCGATGCTGTCGTCCATCCCGCCGCCGTTAACCTCTGGAATCGGGACGCCGCACCGAGTGCGCCACGCCGTCATGCGCGAGATGGTGGCTTCCGTGATGAACGTCAGGAGCGTTTGTAGTCGCTCCCTCTCCAGGGCCATCGCCTCGCAGACCCAGGTTGGGCCAAAAAGCGCGCAGGCGACCGTCATGGGGCCATTGTATCCAACGCCGTACCAGGGCGGCAAGACCTCGATGGGACGGTCCAGATACTCCTCCGAGGCCGCGCGTTCGACGAAGCGCTCGTGGTACTCCAGGCCTCTCGCCATGATGCCGCCGAACGGTTCCGGCAGCCCATTCTGCATCACGCGTTCCGGCGCGGCTTCGAACGCCTGCCGGGTGTCGGGAACCTCGCCATCCAGATATTCCACCGGGCAGCCGAACCAGGCCGGCTCCCAGTAGTTCTGAAAGTCGACGCTCACCTGCCAGCGCTCCGGGAGGCCGAGCCCGAGTTCCGCATCCTGCAGGATATTGAACCCCCGCCAGCGCGCAAAGCGGAGTTGCGCATCGAACATGACGTCAGGATCTTCCGTGTAAGTGCGGAAGGTCAGGCGTTCCGGGTTGGCGGCCGGGTTCGCCATGAAGAAACGTGTCGTCGTACCGACGATAATGGGCGTGCGTGTGGGTTGACCGTCCCGGTACGCGGCCCACATCTCGCGGACCTCCGCGTTGTGGGCTTCGAAATCGAATCCGGCCAGGCGATCGCCCGGGTTGACGGCGGACAGAGTCATATGTCGTCTGCCTTCCAGCCGTGCTCCCTTGCGGCCCGGTACATTGACTCCGTGTTCTCAACGGGGGTGCCGGGCGCCAGGTTGTTCCCCTCGCGAAGGACGAATTTGCCGCCGGTGAGCACGCCGGTCTGCAGTATTCGAACTGACTCGTCATAGACCTGCCCGGGCGTTCCGGCGTGCACGAGCTCAACATGCGGCCCGCCCTGAATGCACGCGTCAGGTCCGAGTTCTTCCCGGATGCGGGCGAAGTCTACCGGAAAGCCGGTGTCGAACCAGTTGATGTTCAGTTCATCCTGGAGGGTCTTGAAGTGCCGTGTGGCGTCGCCGCACAGGTGGATGCCGCGGCCGTACTGCGTGCCGAGAGCGTCGAAAACCATCTTGTGGAACGGCAGCACGTGCTCGCGGTACATCCGCGTTGATATCAGCGCGATACTGTCGTCGGCGTAGATGAAGCTGTCACGCTTCCGAGGTAAGCCTTCCCGGGCGCGCCACGCCGTGACGCGTTCGATGGTCGCCTGCACAATGAAGTCGAACAGCTGGTGCAGCCTGTCCGGATCGGTTGCCATTGTCGTGCAGACAAAATCGGCACCGAAGAGGTTGCACGCCACGGTCATCACGCCGTCCGAGCCGTAGCCGAAGCCCGGCATACGCGCCTCTATCGGCCGTCCCAGGTACTCTTCGCGGCTCGCGCGGTCCTTGAAGTACTGGTAGAATTCCCAACCGGTGGCGAGTGAGCCGCCGAACGGGTCCGGTAGACCATGTTCCATCACCCGCTCCGGGCAGTCCTCGAAATCCGGCCGGGTTGCCGGAACCTGGCCGTCCCTGAACTCGACCTCGCAGCCAAACCAGCCCGCCTCATAAGTGTTCTGAAAGTCGGGTGAGACCCACCAGGCTGTGGCAGGGAGACCCAGATCCGCGTCCTGCAAAATGTTGAACCTGACCCAGCGCTGAAACGCGATCTGCGCGTCGAACATGGCGTCCGGGTCTTCCATGTATTTCTGAAAGCTCGGTGCGCTGGCGCCGGCAACGGGGTCCAGAATAGAGAACCGCGTGTTTGTGCCCACAATGACCGGCGTGCGGGTGGGGGACCCTGCCCAGAAAGCCTCCCACATCTCCTTTACCTCGGCGTTGTGCGCGTCGAAATCGAATCCATGGAGCCGGTCTGCGGGTGTAGATGGCGTCATTCAGGTTTCCCCTGTTCGAAATACCGGATCGCGTCCGCCGCCACAGGCGCGATGTCCTGAGGAATGCTGCCGTTCCGCAGCGATTCCGTCGCCGCACACCCGGTAGCCACGGCATTCCGCGCCGCGATGGGCGAGGTTTTGGTCGTCCCGCCATCCCGCACGTATCGCAGGAACTCCTCTACGATTCTAGGATCCGCGCCGCCGTGGCCGCCGCCATCCATCGGTTCCCGGAAACGGGCGTCCCCCTCGGACTGGTAGTGACAGCGGCGGTTCCACATGTGAACCTCGTTCTCGCCCAGGTTCTCGATCCGCCCTTCGGTCCCTATCACGGTGTAGTTCCGCCAGCCGTCCGGCGTGAAGTGGCACTGCTGGTACGATGCGAAGACGCCGTTGTCCAGTTGCATCAGGACCATGCTGAGGTCCTCGACGTCCATCACCGGGTTCATGCCCTTCTGTGAGAGCGGGGGCCAATTGTCGAAGGTCCACGACGCGTCACCGCGTTCGTCGGGCGTGTGCTTGTCTGCAATCCGGTCGTAGACTGTCAGGCCGCCCATGGCGGTCACGCGTTTGGAATACCCCCCACACACCCAGTGCAGGACGTCGATATCATGCGCGCCCTTTTGCAGCAGGAGGCTGGTGGATTTAGAGCGGTCGGCGTGCCAGTCCTTGAAGTAGGCGTCGCCACCATACCCGACGAAGTGGCGGCACCAACCCGCCTTCACCTCGCCGATGGCGCCGGAATCCACCAACTCCTTCATCTTCTGCACGAACGGCATGTGGCGCATGTTGTGCCCAAGGTAGAGCCTGCCTGCGTTGTCCACCGCTGCCTTGAGGATGCGGTCGCACCCGGCGGTGGTGATCGCCATCGGCTTCTCAAGGTAGACTGCCTTGCCGGCCTCCAGGGCCGCTACCGCCTGCTCTTCGTGCAGGAAATCGGGCGACGTGATGAAGACCGCGTGAACGTCTTCGCGCGCCAGGATGTCGTGGTAGTCCCGCGTGGTCAGCGTGTCTTTGCCGAACTTTTCGCGGAAGAGCGCCAGTTCGCGATCGTTAATGTCCGCTGCCGCAACGAGGCGTGAGCCTGCATCGGGGAGATGGGCATGGTGCGCGAGGTAGCCGCGCCCGCCGGCGCCGATCAGTCCAATGTTGATTTCGCTCGTTGATGTCATTGTCTTGGTCACGATCCTTATCGTTGGTTGTGCGTCTCGTTCTGCCATGCGTCGCGAACGGCGAGCATGCCGAGATAGGCCTCCTCGGGCACGCCTTTGAAAATGCAATTGCTGGAAGCGAATACGTAGCCGGTGCCGTTCAGAGGTCCGTGGTCGAGGCAGTACCGGGCGCTTGTCTCAATCTCCTCCGGGGTTCCGCTCTGAAGCCGGGAGCAGTCCACGTTGCCGAACAGGCACACCCGATCGCCTACCGTCTCACGGACCTTGCGGATGTCCATCCCGGCCATCGGGTCGATGCTGTGAAGGCCGTCCGGCTTGCACTCCAGCAGTTGGTCCATGATGGGCCAGAGGTTGCCGTCGGTGTGCTTCACAGCAAACCCGCCGGCCTCCTGAATGGCGCGTGTCTGCCGCTTGAGGAAGGGCGTCACAAACCTTCGGAACATGCGCGGCGAGAGGAACGGACCGCTGTTGAAGCAGTAGTCGGAGCACATGAACACGATCTCCGCCCCGGCGTCGATGAGAAGCCTGCAATTCTCGATGGCGCGGTTGCATCGTGCGTCCAGTTCGCTCAAGAGGCCGTCCGCATCGTCCGCCATACGAATCGACAGGTCCAGCATCTGCTCCCCGTTGGGGATCGCCTGTGTACCGTCCTGGTTGGCGCTGAGCATGAACCGGTCGCCCGAGAGCTCGCGGATAATGCCGAACGATTCAGCCTGGGCCTCAAGGGGGAGCCAGTGCAGCCCGGTGATGACGTTGTAGCCGAAGCGCTCCGAGACTCGTATCCAGAGTTTCGCGTTGGCCACCAGCGCGTCCCGGCGTGCATGCGGCGGCAGCGCTTCGTAATCGTGCCCGTAGAGGGTTGGCTCGCCGAACATGCTGTCGGAAAGCTGAAACTCCAATTCCAGGTGCGGCACGGGACCGTCGTAAGGCTCAAACTGTATGGCTGCTCTGACGATTTCGCGTGGTGTCAATGTGTTGTCCTTGTCCATGCCTCGCGCACGGCGAGCATGGTCCTGTAATTCTCGGGCGGCACTCCCTCGAAAATGCAATTGCTGGACGTGTAGACATACCCGGTGCCGTCCACGGGGCCGTGCTCAAGGCAGTAACGTGCGCTCTCCTCGATCTGATCGGCCGTACCGTGCTGCAAGTAAGCGCAGTTCACGTTTCCGAAGAGGCACCATCGCTTGCCCACCTTCGCCCGGACGGCGGCGATGTCCATGCCGGCCATCGGGTCTATCGATTGCAGGCCGTCCAGACCCCACTCCAACATCTGGTCGAGCAGCATGGTCAGGTCGCCGTCCGAATGCTGAATGGCGAACGCGCCGCCCTTGTGAATCGCGTCAACACAGCGTTTGGCGAAAGGTGAGACGTATCGGCGGAACATAGCTGGCGAGAAGAACGGCCCCTGATTGTACGCATAATCGGTGAGCAAAAAGACCAGGTCCGCGCCGCCCGCTGTCAGCGCCTCGATATCCCTGATCGCGCCGGCGCAGAGGGCCTCGAGGTCTTCCATCAGGCTGTCTGGGTCTTCGGCCATCTTGGCCACTAGAGGGCCGATCTCGTCGCTGCTGGGGATGCCCTGCGAGCCGGTGAGCCCTGTTGTCAACATGAAACGATCTCCGCTGAACTCGCGGATAAGCCGGAACGTTTCGATCTGTTCCTCCACCGGGAGCCAGTGGATGCCGGTGATGGCGTTCCAGCCGAGACCCTCGGCGATGCGGATCCACAGCCGCGCGTTTCTCACCAGTTCATCCCGGCGCTTGTGCTTCGGGATCGTCTCGAACTCGCGCCATCGGATGGCGTGCTCGCCGAACATCTCGTCCGCTAGTTGAAACTCAAGCTCCAGGTGCGGGACCGGCCCATCGTACGGCTCGAACCGTATGGCGGCCTCTATGGCGGCTCGAGGAGTCATCATTGCTCCCAACCAACCTCCCGCAGCAGCCGGTGCGCTTCCGTTTCGGATTTTGCCTTGGTCAGGATGAACATCCCGTCGGCGCCAACCGCATCAATCAACGGCATGACCTCCTCAGGCTCCACGAATACGGCCTGAACCGACTTGCCGCCGGCCTTAATCCGGCGGTACAAGTCGTACCACATCGGATCGCCTCCCCAGGGCTGCCCGTACCGCGGCGTGAACTCGACGGCCTGAACGCCCTCCAGCGCCAGCACGTTATCCAGGTTGGGAAGCGCTTCGGGGCCGTCCACATGGAACAATACATTATCGAGCGTGGCGACCAGCTCCTCCATCGGCGGGGTCACGAACTCGCGGAACATCTTGGGACTGATCATGACGCAGAAGTCACATTCCACCTTGAGCGTTTTGCCCTTGCCCCAGATGTCGAAGCAGGTGGTGCAGGAACCGCCCCACGCGTCGGCGAACTCTGGGTGAAAGATATCCATCACCTCGAAGTAGGCCGCGTTGATCTCCCCCAGGCTCTTCTTCACCCAGTCCGGGCGCTCGATGATGTCCCACACGAGCGCCTGGCCTCCCCGCAGTTGCGAGAGCGTGTCGATGTTCTCGATGATGTCCGGATAGCCGATCAAGTAGCGCCCGGGAGCGTGCTCTCGCGCCGCATCGACGATGCCATTGTAGATGCGCCATGCATCCGTATCGGGTGTGAAGCGGATGGGTCCGGACGTGTCCGGGTCATCGATTACCGCCTCGGTCCAGACGGTGTCAACGTCCAGTACGGGCCTGCCACCGAGGAACATCCCCAGGGTCCCGGGGCCGATGTCCGCGTTGAACATGGGCGCCGCGACGCCGCCGTAAAACGTATGAGACATCCGGTGGAGTTCCTTCCGGAGGCGGTATTCTGCGCTGTGCCAGTGCGTGGCATAGTCCGGCGCGGGGCCGGGGTCCGGGTGATCCTCCCACGGTTCGTCCTTCGGGGCCGTCACGTGGAGGGCGAGGCCCTTACCGGCCCACCAGTCCGTCATGGTGGCTCGCGCCTTGTCCCAGTCCTCTTTCCAGATATCGAGCATAGTTCAGTCGTCCACCCAGCACGATTTGGACGCCTACCCGGCGCCGGCTATCTTCAGCGTTACCGCGTCGGAAGACGGCATGTCAACCGGCATCTCCACGATGAGCCCTTCATCGGTTCGTGCGAATTTCAGGCTGCCCCGGTGTCCAAGCAGTCGCACGTCCTTGATCTCTCCGCTCACGAGCGGAGACGCCGTCCCGAGCGCCTTGATCGTGGCCTTCTCGCCCGGCCACGCGAGGACGATGGCGTACAGCGTGTCGCCCTTCTTCGTGAAGCGGATATCTTTGCCCGTGTAGGGCTTTCGATTCGTGTCGCTGAAGGCTCCCTCCGCCACCTGCGTAGGCCCTTCGCCGAATGTCTTCCACGGGCGCGTTCCGTAGATGGCTTCGCCATTGACCTTCAGCCAGCGACCGATGGCGAGCAGGACGGATTCCTCCTCCTCGGGAATGGTGCCGTCCAGCCGCGGGCCGATGTTGAGAAGAAGCGCACCATTCTTACTGACGATGTCCACCAGGTCGCCAATGATCTCGCCGGATGTCTTGTACTCCTGTTTGGTCACATAGCCCCATGAGTTCTTGGAGATGGAGGTATCCGTCTGCCAGAACTGTGGTCGGATACCCGCGAGTTGGCCGCGTTCAATGTCCAGAACAGCGGCGTTCGGCGGAAAAGCATCGTACTTGTAGTTGATGGCAACGCCCTTCTGCCATTCAGCGCCGCGATCGTAGTAGAACGCGCCGAACCTCTGCAGGTAGGGCTTGAACGACGGCCGTCCGATCCACCAGTCGAACCACACGAGTTGCGGTTGGTACTTGTCCACGAGTTCACTCGTGCGCGCCAGCCAGTTGTCCAGAAAGGCGGCATCCGGCTCGGTTTCGCCGGGGGTTGCGGGGCCGTACAGGGCGCTGTTAGCCGGGTCTTTCACGTCGGAGTCGAACTCGCGCCCACCGTTGAAGAACCACCAGTGTTCCGCGCGGTGGCTGGACAGGCCGAATACGAGGCCTTTCCTGCGAACTGCCTTGGCGATTTCGCCCACTACGTCCCGCTTCGGTCCCATCTTGACGGCGTTCCAGTCGGAGAACCCGCAGTCGTACATAGCGAAGCCGTCGTGGTGCTCGGCGACCGGTACGACGAATTTCGCTCCGGATTGCTTGAACACTTCCGCCCACCGGTCCGCGCTGAACCGCTCCGCCTTGAACAGGGGGATGAAGTCCTTGTACCCGAACTTCGACTGCGAACCGTAGGTAGCCTCGTGATGCTTGAACTCGTTAGACCCCTGCAGATACATGTTGCGCGGGTACCACTCGCTTCCGAATGCCGGAACCGAGTAGACGCCCCAGTGGATGAAGATGCCGAATTTCGCGTCTTCGTACCACTGGGGTACCTGGTGACCCCCAAGCGATTCCCACGAGGCTGCGAAAGGTCCCGTTGAGATGATGTGATCGACCGTCGCCAGCTTGCTCTCCACCGTTGTCTCCACTGGTCGGGCCGCGCCGCAGAAGAGCATCACGGCGAACCCCGCCAATGAAGCGCGTTGTACAGATCTATGGTTCATCTCGGTTCACCCGGTCCTCTCTTCGTGGACCCTGGGACGGTTGGTGGCGGTACTTCGGGCACAAGCGCCTACAGCCCGTACTCGGCCGGCAGCCATGGAGCGCCTGCCAGTTGCAGCTTCATCTCTGCGACGAATTTCTCTTCGGATTCAGGAAGGGACTCGGCCTCTTTTTCGAACCGGTCGAGCCAGCGCGTTTCCTGCGGCGCAATGTGCAGGCGTCCGTCCGTGAAGGCGGCGCGCAGTTCGGCGATGGTGGCAAGAACCGCGCGGCGCGTCCGGGAATATGAAGTTGTCTCCTGCATGATTTCCGCGGAGAGTTTGAGAACAACGTCCGGCCGAAGCACCCAGGCCTGCGGATTGAGCCGGGAGTCGGACTCGACAAGCCAGTCCCGCATTTGCTGGGCGCCGCCCGGCGTGGCGGCCGCCGCATTTTTCAGGCGGCAGTCGTAGGCCAACTGTTCCATGGATACGGTCGGCGCGAAGGCTGACAGGAGGCGGACGTTCTGCACCGATTCGTTCGACCAGCAGTCGCACACGGCGCCGGCGATGTTGCCGATCGGGCTGAGGTGGGCGCACGCCGCCGCCGCTCCCTCCATCGAGATGGGGACGCCGGCGATGGCCTTCATGTAGGGGCCTTCGTAGGCGCAATCTTTGCTGGGGCCGACGGCGCCCATCTCGTAGGCCACCAGGCTTCGCGGTACGGTGGCGACGCGGGTGATGGCGGCAAGCACGCTCGGGATCATCTTCTGATCCGCCAGCGCCAGAGCGGTGTTGGCGAACCCGCACGCCGTATCCCCGGACGCGATGATGCCATCCTTGCGGCAGACGTCTACGATGTGCCGCCACAGGAATTCCATGTCACGCGCGCCCAACACACCAAGGGCGAAGACCATCGCGCGGAGGTCGGCGTTCATCAACGCATCGTCGTGAATCTCCTTGCCGCCGGTGGACTCGATGGCGATCATATCCGCGCCGGACTCGGCCGCCTTGTTGAACAACTCCAGCATACCGTCCCAATACGGTCCCGAACGCATGATGGGGGGGCGCGCATGCTCCCGGGTGTCATTGGGCGTGAGGCGGAGCGCGCTCTTGAGCCCGCTCTTCTGGTAGTGCTTGTTCAGAGCGTCGGCCAGTAACCGGGTGATCTCCGCGCCCCACGCCGGGTAAACCGTCATGGGAGGCAGCGTCTCAAACTCGACCAGCAGCGCCGGGACTTCCAGCGTCACGGCGCGCTTGCACACGCTCTCGATAATCTGCGAATATTGCTGGCGGACCTCGGACCACGTCGCGTCCGTAATATCCATGGACGGAAGCGTGAAGTTGATCTCGGGGATCACCTCGCCGCCACCGATAGTCACGCCGTGGCCGCACGTTACGGGATGCGGCGCATGCCCGTAGAGAAAGCCGTCCAGAGACGCCACTGCCAACCCGTTAAGTGGCGCCGCGTTCATTTCAAAGGCCACGTTGCTGCTCCTTCAGGGCGTACCTGCGCCAGACCGTGATTGAACCCGCGTCCAGGAAGCGTCCAGGTGACCGGCCATAGTGGACCATCGGACGGGGGTTCAGTGTTTCGGGCAAAACAAGGCAAGACCGCGGAGAGGGGAATACCCAGGTGTCTCCGCGGTCAATACTTGTCGTATGGGGCCGGGCGATTCGGAGCCTAGACGGCCATCAGATCGCGGGCGATGCGGACCGCTCCGCTGGCCGTGTCGCTGAATCCGTCCGCGCCGATCTCGGTGGCGAATTTCTGGGTAACGGGAGCGCCGCCGATGATGATTTTCACGTTGTTGCGGACACCGGCGTCGCCGAGCGCGTCGATCGTCTGCTTCATCCCGGGCATCGTGGTGGTGAGCAGCGCGGAAAGCGCGACGATCTGAGCCCCAGACTCCTTGACAGCCGAAACGAATTTCTCCGGCGAAACATCGACACCCAGGTCAACGATCTCAAACCCGCCGCCCTCGAGCATTGCGGCCACGAGGTTCTTGCCGATGTCGTGAAGGTCGCCGCGGACCGTGCCGATAGCCACCTTTCCCACAGGCTTCGCGCCGGATTCCGCCAGGAGCGGGCGGATGAGCGACAGGCAGTTCTTCATCGCGCGGGCTGCGATCAGCAGTTCCGGAACGAAGTACTCGTTGGTCTCAAATCTGCGTCCGACTTCGTCCATCGCGGGGATCAGGTAGTCGCTGAGAAGCGCTTGAGGGTCAATCCCCTCGGCGAGGGCTTCTTCGGTGAGAGTGCGCGCGGTGGAGGCGTCGCCTTCAAGCACGGCTTCGTAGAGCGGTTTCAAGTCCATAGTTAGGGTTCCTTATTTCAGAGGATTCAGTCGCGGGGGAAGAGGCCCGGATGGAGATCGGCCGCCCGGCTGATCAGCACTTCCGCTTCCTCACGGGGGTAGGCGTCTTCCACGGCATCCACAGGACACACCGTCACGCATCGGGACTCCGCAAACATGCCCGCGCACTCGGTGCACAGGCGCGGATCGATGGAGTAACCGTTTTCGTCGACGATGATCCCGTCATTCGGGCATTCCGTGATACAAGCATCGCATTGAATGCAAAGCTCTGTGTCAATTTTCTTGGCCATCTAACTGTCTCCAAATCCGACCGGCAACTCCCTCATATCCGCTCTCTCGCCTTCCGGGACCGGTTCATTTCGTCCAAAACGTAATCACGAACGTGGAGACCACCGTTTGCAACATAGCGCGCCCGGGTCCTCCATATCTAGAGATAGGGTATACAGGCGTGAGGGAGATATGGGTAAATGGTCACATTGGGTACTTCACAAGTACTGAGGCATTGCCGATGCCGGCACGCAGCCAACTCGCGGGCCGGCCCGTAAACCTGCGAAATCAGTTGCCGGATCCCCACCTGATGGCCGGCGCTGCGGTTTCCGATATAGATGTTAGGCGGATGCCGACAGTACCATCCGCCAAGGCTCGGACGTCGCAGGCAGGGTTACCCCCACTCAAATGCAGACCGACTGTGTTTTCGCACGCGTCCGTGTTAAAATGTGGTAAGACTATGGCCGAACACAGCATCACAATTGGACTCACACGATCCGGCCGGCGCAAGCCGGGGCCGCTTCCGTATTCGGATCTCGATCCCGCCAACTGGCGGGAGTATGAAGACATCGAACTCGGATCGCTCTGGATGTTCCCATCGCGTGCCCGTGGCAACGGCCACGCGAACGAATATCACGGAAACTATATACCTCAGATCGCCACTCAAACGCTCAGCCGGTACACCCGTGCCGACGACGTGGTTCTCGATTTGTTCCTGGGGAGCGGGACGACCGCGCTGGAAGCCCACCGCCTCGGGCGCAAGTGCATCGGAGTGGAGATCAAGCGCGAGCTTGCCGTCGCCGTGCGCGAGAAGTTCCCGAAGGACTCCGATGTGCGCATCGTCCACGCGGACAGCCGCACGGCCCGCGCCACCAACGGTGTGAAGGCGGCGCTGGAGGAGTGGGGGAAGGAAAACGCGCAGTTCCTGATGCTCCACCCGCCGTACCACGACATCATCCGCTTCAGCGACATCCCCGGCGACCTCTCAAACGCCGAAACGGTGGACGCCTTCCTGGACGACTTCAAGAAAGTGGCCCAGCGGGGCTACAACCTCCTCGAGCCCGGCCGCTTCGCAGTCCTCGTTATCGGCGACAAGTACGCTGACCGCGAATTGATACCCCTCGGCTTCTTCTGCATGCAGGCGATGATGGACGTCGGGTTCAAGCTCAAGAGCGTGGTGGTCAAGAATGTCGCCGGCAACGAGATTGGCAAGGGCCAACGCGAAAACCTCTGGCGTTACCGCGCCCTCCGCGGCGGGTTCTACATCTTCAAGCACGAGTACGTGATGATTATGTGGAAGCCCGCCTGAGAGGGCTGAGGGGGAAGGGCTGAGGGCTGGGAAAGGCAGTAGGTCCGACGTTCGCGCCGGACTTCTAGCCGGCAGTTCGTACCATCTCGCCCGCCTGAGCCCCGCGGTCCTATCTGGCGTCCCAACACATAACCACGCGATATTGACATGACTTCGGAGGTCAAGGATGCTGCACCATTCGCGACGTGTTATCCTGGAGGCCGGCGTTATCGCGGCCATTACGACGGCGGTGTGCGCCGCGATCCTGCCGGTGCTGCGGACCGGTCCCGGCTCTCCGGACGACGATACGTGCCTTTCCCATCTGAGGCAATTGGGGCAGGCAAGCCGCATGTACGAAAATGACTGGAATGCGCAGTTGCTGCCGTACGTCGTCTCGGTACCGTCTCCCGGCGTCAGCAAGAGGTGGACCTCTGTCCTGTTACCGTACGTTGTGGATATCGGCATCTTTCGTTGCCCGCTGGACCACCTCGATCAACCAACCACGACCGGGGGAATACCGACAGCGTACGGCATCAACTGGTATATCTCCAGCATGGTTGGGACGATGTTCGGATTCACGTACCCTTCGCGACCGTACAGCTTCGTAAAGGCGCCGGAAGCGACAATCCAGTTGGCAGACACGGCTCTGGTAACGAGCGAAACCGCCGGCCTGCCACCGGACCTCTGGGCCGAGGATCTGCTGCGCGCGGGCACGGCCGACACGTCTTATTTCTACCTGCCCCAGAATCCCCTGTACGGGGGGAACGAGTCAGGCTGGGCGGGAGGGGGTTCCGGCGCCTCATTCCTCCGGCCATTCCCGCGTCACTCCGGCGTCGTAAACGTGGCGTTCTATGATGGCAGCGCCGCGGCCGTGCCGGCTGCGCAGTTCGATCCGGCTGTCACGCGATTCGGGATGGACTCCTGCCTGTGGGACAACGTCGCGCCGCCTGTCCCACCGTACACGATGTCCGAAGCGGCGCTGGCGCTGAAGATATCGGCGGGACTGGAAACGAGCACAACAGACCGGATGAAGCGGCTGAACGTGGTTCTGGAAGGAGATTCGAAATCTGTCGTGGATGCCGCGGATGCCGTGCGTATCGCCCGGAAGGCCGGCGGGATCGAAGCGAACCCCTGACGCCCTAAGCGCGCTTTAAGTGGACCCCTCGCAGATCTGTGCCACATCATGCGGCAGGAGGTATCCCGCATGTACAGGCACTTTTTCGTCGTTGGGGCGCTGCTCGCGCCGTTCATCCCATCGGTTTGCGCCGTCCCCCTTCCCACCGGCGCGTCGATCACACCTGCCGGCACACACACGGCCGTCGACAGTTTCCCCGTCAACATGGTCCTCAGCCGGGACGGCAAGTTCGTGGTCGTGACGCACGTGGGCGCGCGGCAATCGCTCACCGTGCTGGATTCCACTACCGGCGAAATCGTGTCGCAGCGCGATTTCAACGGCAAAGACTCAGCGGGCGTCCAGCGGGCGCTCTTCTACGGCCTGGCGTTCGGCCCGAACGGCGCGCTGTACGCCTCGCGCGGCACCGAAGACACCGTCTCCGTTTTCGACCTGTCGGACAACGGCATTCTCACCGATGCCGGACAGACGCTTGCGAACGCCCCCGCGCCCAAAGCGCCGGAACTGTGCGCCGCCGGAATTGCGGCGGACGCAGCCAACGTGTACGCGGCGAATAACAACACGACCCGGGCAACCAGCTTGAAGGGATCGCTTTCCGTTTTTGATGCTGCCACCGGCGAGCGGAAGGGCCTCGTCGTTACGCCGGGATTCCCATTCGGCGTGGCCGCGGTCACGGACGGACCCGCGGCCAACCGGAAGGTGTTCGTCAGCAGCGAGCGCGACGGCGTGGTCTGCGATATCGATCCGCAAGGCATGAAGGTGCGCAGGAACATCCGCACTCAGGCGAACCCGACCGCACTGCTGCTGGATGGCGCGCAGAAGCGCCTGTTTGTAGCAAATTCCGGAAGCGATACGGTTTCGATCATCGACACGGCTACGGATAAGGTCGTTTCTACTATTTTACTGCGCCCCGCCGCTGCGCACGGCCTTCCGGGCTGCACACCCGAGGGCATGGCAATTGATCCCGCCGGCAAGCGCCTGTACGTGGCCTTGGCCGATATGAACGCCATCGCAATACTGGACGTGTCCGTAGCACTGCCGAAGGTACTGGGCTATATCCCGGTGGGGTGGTACCCGACTTCGGTTGTCCTCGCGCCGGACGGGCGGAACCTGTTCGTCGCGAACGCCCGTGGGAATGCGGTCCGCATTCCGAACGACACGCGGCAGGGACCCGGTGGCAAACTCGGCCAGTACATCCTCGCCATTCAGAACGGGACGGTGTCCCGCGTCGCGATCCCGAACCCCGCCGCGCTCAAGACCGCCACGGCACAGGTGCTGAAGAACAACAGGATCACGTCCGCCGTACCGGTTAAGAGCCCGCTGGCCGGCGTGCCGATCAAGCACGTCATCTATATCATCAAGGAAAACCGCACATACGACCAGATCCTTGGCGACGTTGCGAGGGGGAATGGAGACCCCGGCGTGGTCATGTGGGGCAGGGAAGTCACCCCGAATCAGCACGCGTTTGTCGACCGGTTCGTCCTACTGGACAACTTTTACTGCTGTGCCGAGGTGAGCGGCACCGGCTGGAACTGGTCCACTTCCGGGATGGCGAACGAATACACCCAGCGCACGGTGGAGAGCAACTACGCCGGACGCGGCCGCACCTACGACTGGGAGGGTTCTAACGGTGGCGTAGCCGTGGACCTGATGGGCATCAACGATGTTGCCGCCGCGCCGGGCGGATATATCTGGGACGCCGCCATCAAGCATGGTGTCTCGCTCCGCAACTACGGCTTTTTTGTAGGCGACAATCCCAAAACACCGCAGGGCGGCGTGGGCGACGAGCCCGGCAATCGCGCGCTGAAGAAGGCGCTTGAGGGCCGCACGTGTACGGATTTCCGCCAGTTCGCCCTCGGATACGCAGACAGCGACGCCTGGGTCAAGATCAATGCGCCGAAAACCGTTTCCTCGAAGCGGTACGGCAAGAACAAGGCGCCCAGCCGGTTCAGCGCCTGGAAGCGGGAGTTTGACGGGTATGTCTCATCGGGCAAACTGCCGGCGTTTGAGATGGTTCGCCTCGGTCGCGACCACACCGAGGGAACCCAGGCCGGCGCCGCCTCGCCCAGCGCGATGGTTGCCGACAACGATTACGCGGTCGGCCAACTGGTGGAGGCCGTGAGCAACAGCCCGTTCTGGAAGAGCACCGCGATCTTTGTGATCGAGGACGACGCGCAGGGCGGCCATGACCACGTTGACTGCCATCGCTCGACCGCCTATGTTGTAAGCCCGTTCGTGAAGAAGGGTACGCTCGATAGCAGGTTCTATAACACGGACAGCGTCCTCCGGTCGATGGAGGCCATCCTCGGCCTGCCGCCGATGTGCCGCTACGACGCCACCGCGCCGATATTCGATTTCTGGACGAAGACGCCGGATAACGCCGCACCCTACAAGGCTATTCTGCCCCCGGAGAGCGTTCTGCGCCAGGTCAACGCCCGCACTGCATATCGTGCGAAGGACAGCGCCGGTATGTCCTGGAACGTGGCGGACAGCATCCCGGACCAGGTGCTGAACGACATCCTCTGGCACGCCGTAAAGGGCCCCAAGACCCCCGCTCCGGCGATTCGGGGACTATAGGACGGCGCATCTCCGGCATTCAGCATTCGGGCTGAATGCCCGATGATGAGCGTTTCGCCCGCGAACCGTGCGCATTGCGCGAACTTCGCAATATTGCTATAATACTCTTCAGGGAATCGCGATGCCAAGCGTCAATGTGGTGTTCTACCGAGAGGAAGACGGTACCGTACCGGTTGCAGACTGGCTGGGGCGTCTTCCCCGTGAGGCCAAGATCAAGTGCATCGACAGGTTGGTCAGGCTTAAGCAACTCGGGCACGAGATGCGTCGTCCCGAGTCAGATTATCTCGGAGACGACCTATATGAACTTCGCATCCGATTCCAGAGTGTGCACTATCGGATGCTCTACTTCTTTCATGGGCGAACCGTCGCCATCATCGCTCATGGGTTGGTTAAGGAACGTGAAGTACCAAAACGGGAGATCGACGTCGCCCTCAGAAGAAAGGAACGGTTCGCGATCGATCCGGTCCGGCATACGAGCGAGGAGTGATAAGACATGAAATCAGGAAGAGATACCACTACTGATGCGGTTGAGATCCTCCGCCGGCGGTATTTCAACGGCGACAGGGACTTTGAAACGGATATCGAGGCTGCGCGGGCCAGCGCCGAGATTGCGCGCCGCATCTATGACCTGCGCACCGAGGCAGGATTGACCCAGCAGGCGCTCGCCAAACTCGTGGGGACATCTGCGTCCGTGATCAGCCGGCTGGAAGACGACGACTACGAGGGACACTCTCTTACCATGCTCCGGCGCATCGCCGCAGCCCTCCATCAGCGCGTGGAGGTCCGGTTTGTGCCGATCTAGAAGGGGCTCAGCATCCGGCATTCGGTGCGAACGAACCATCTCCACGCCTGAACGCTGGAGGCTGATTGCCGGTAGCTAAATGCGGATCACCCCTTCTGAAACCTCAAAACCATCCGCACGGCCGTCTTTTGGGGCGTCACCTGCAGCAACACCGACCCGGGCTCGGATGGCAGGCGCGCCACTGTGGCCCCAGTTGCCTCGACCACCCGATAGACAATGCCAACCGGCTCGCTAACGGCGATGTGGAAGGCGCGTCCTGGCGTTGAGCGGATCTGAATCTTCAGCGCCCGGTACTTGGGGACCCAGGTCCCGCCGATGATGTCCTTCGCGCCGCTGGTGAGGTGGGAATCGGTCCCGATAATCTGAGGGTGGCCAACATTCGGTGTCAGAGCCAGGAGGCGGCATGCGGTCGGCGGAATCTCCACGACGACCTTATGGTCGCCGAGGTACGCTCGGTTGAACACGTCCCATACGTGGACCCTACCTGCCTTGGCGGCCACTCCCAGAGACAGAGGATTGAGCGTGATGGGTTTGGCCGCGTCCGTCCAGTTGAACAGCCCCGCGACGGTGATTCCGGCAGGCGAGATGGATTTCGGCAGCACCCAGACGGACGCCGGCTCCTTCGCGCCGGCCCAGAGGTCGGCGATGCGAGCGTTCGTAGCGGTAACGGGCAGGATGGCGCTCGCGAGGGAGGCGCGGTCATCGTCCAGTCTGCCTGGGTCGCCGTTGAGCATCACCGGGCAGCCGCTCAACGCCGCAAGCGCGGCCGATGCGCGGGCCTGGCCGGGAGTGAGGGGCTCGCCAAGTGAAACTACGCCCCGGTCATTCTGCCACCGGATTCCGTTCATCCACTGCCGTGCCGCGGCGTTGCGCGCGGTATCCAACACGTCCGGCCACGCTCCACCGCCGTCCGGGCCGATGCGGAGGGCATCTACCAACCCCATCGAGGGGCCGATCGGCGCGCCGGAACCGAGGATATACGTCTTCGCCCCACAGCCAGAGCGGATAGCCCGCAGCGCGGCGCGGTAGGCCGCCACCGGTGGCATGGAGCCAGCGGCGACGGCGTCCCTCTCCAGGGGGTAGGAGAGTAGATCGATTTTGACGAAATCGTAGCCCCACTCCCGCGTCACCTTCCGGAAGAGTTCGACGAGCCACGTCCGGACCGCAGGAAGCGCCGGGTCAAGGGAGTAGGTCGCGCCGCCCCAACTGCCGGTGTCACCCATCTTTGCCAGGGATCCGTCGGACCGTTTGAGCAGCCAATCCGCGTGTTCCCTGAACACGTCGCTGGACTCGCTGACGGCGAACGGCGCGAGCGAGATGCCGGCCTTGAAACCCTTAGCGCGCAATTGGGTGGTGAGCCAGTGGTGTCCGTGCGGGAACCGCGCGTTGGCATCCCAGTCACCGGCGGAGACCTGGTATCCGTCCTCAACCTGTATCACGCGCAGATCCTTCGCGCCGAATCTTGCTCGCGCGGCATCCGCGTTTGTAAGAACCTGGTCCTCGGTGATACCTGCCGGACTTCTGTACAAAGTGGACCATCCCGCCGGGATGGCCTTCTTCGAAACCGCGACGCCATCAAGTGCGGCGATGTATCCTCGCGCGGCGGCGGCATACTGATTGAGCAGCGCCGAGGGCGATTCGCCCCAGGCGATGTACAGCGCATCGAGGCTTGTCCCGGTCGCCGAAGTTGAGATGGTGACGCGGCGAAGGTCGCTCTTGTCTGTCAGCATGATGCTTCTCTCCGTCCGCTCGACGCTGAAGGAGTTCAGGCCGTTGACGCTGGACAGGTACCCGAAGACGCAGGAGCTTGGCGTGCCCCGCAGCGCGGTGACCCACCAGGATTCAACCGTCATTCCGGGCTCGAGGGGGGTAACGCCCGTTCGCGACGAGGACTGGTAACCATTCTGCAGAATCGTCGGCGCATTGCCAAGCGGAGCGAGGGTAGCTGAGGCCATGAGGCTGATGCTTCCCAGGGCCACCCCCGGATGCCTCGCGTATGCCTCCGGGAGGATCACAGCGGTGCCGGCCAGTTTGGACGGGGCGAGCCATCGCGCGACGATTTTGAGCCGCATCTCCGCTGAGTCGAGGATGATGGCCCGTCCATCGGTCGCCACTGCGATTCGCGAAAAGGTGATCGGCGATCCGTCCGGCCGGTTTGCGCGGACTTCGGCGTCCGCCAGCAGGGTTCGCCAACCGCGCGCCGTCCGCTCCTGCAGCGTCCATTTGAGAGAGCCGGGCTTGACAGCGAGTCGAAAGGGTTCCACGGCGTGGCCGGTCGACGCCAATCCGAGGGTTGCCAACAGCACGGGGATGAGTTTCAAGGGGACTCCTTTGGTTTCCAGGCGAGGACGCCGATACGAACAGGGAAGCGTTGAGTGCCCGCTTCCATTATAATGGTATCAACGGCGCTGGGCCCCGGTCACCCGGAAAGCGATCTGTAATGCTCCGCCGACCCTGAAACAGGAATTATTCATGCACAAATTCAAAGCCTTTTCCCTGGCGTTAATGGCGGCAATATTGACGCCCGCCGCGTCCCGAGCCGATGACGCAGCGGTCCGCAAGCAGATTGAGGCTCAAATGGCGCGTTTCCAGCAGGCGTTTCGTCGGAAGGATGTGTCGGCGATGCGGCTCATTACCACGCCCGATTTCACTATGAAGTCGAAGGACGGCGTCGTGACCACCCGGCGCGCAGCCGAAATCAGCATGGCTAACGAGTTGAAGTCCATTACTGAGATAACCAAATGGACACTTAAGATCGAAAAGATCGTCGTCAGGGGTAACGTTGCCACCCTGCTTGTCACGGAGAACATGAAGGCCCGGCTGGCCAGCGAAACGACGGGAAATGGCATATACGTCAACTTCGCGCGAATACGCGAGACGTGGATCAACACCCCCGACGGCTGGCGCTATAAGCGGGGCGAAGCCCTTGATTTCAAAAGTGCGCGGGAGGGCATGTCTTTCGTCAAGCCGGATGAAATGGACTTGCGCCAACCAGGATACGCTACAACCCGCAAGGCCATCGAAAGACAGTACGCAGCGTATCAGCGCGCGATCCGAAACAAGGATTTCGCCGGCGTTCTGGCGACGATGACTGAGGATACGACGCTACTCTATCCCAGTGGTCGCTCCTTCAGTCGTAAGGAGATCGAGGCGATGCTTCGGGGAACAATGAGGGCGACACGCAGCATCCCTGAATGGAGTCTGAAAATCCTGCGCCTGTCGGTCCGTGGAAACTCGGCGGTCGCCACCATTGGCGAGAGGATGGTCTCGAATTACGCAGATCCCAACGGGCTTCACAAGCAGACCCTCGTCGATTTCTACCACGACACCTGGGTGAACACGCCCAAGGGCTGGCGGCTGAAGAGCACCGTGGTATCGCAAGGTAAGGTGACGGTGGATGGAAGGACAGTGGATCCGTTCAAATAACGCTCATTCCGGGAGGGCGCACCATGTCTCGAACTGATCTGGCGGCGATTGCCCTAGCCTGCGTTGCCGCCCTCGCGCCGGCCGCGCGTGCGAACGACGCCGCCGTCAAGGCGGAACTGGACCGCTTGAACGACAAACTCATCGATGCGACGCGCAGGAAAGATACCAGGGCGCTGATGGCGCTCATGACGCCTGACTTCCAGATGAAAAAGACGACGGGCGGCTGGGTGAATCGTGCCAGGACGGAGGCGCTGCTTCGCAAGTCGTGGCCCGCAATCGCGGGCTTTCGCTCCTGGCGAACCGACATACGGAATCTCAAAACCTCGGGGAACACCGCCACGGCAATCGTGGAGGATTATGTCGTAGCGGACATGAAAGACTCCAAAGGCGGGATTCATGTCGTGACGATGCAGACTATCGCTCGGCAGGAATGGCGGCGGACCGATGGCGCCTGGCGATTCAGGCGCATGGAAGATCTGAAAGCCAAGAACACCACCGCCGGGCCTGTTTACGTCCCCGCGAAACAGGCGCTGCGCGTCTCCAGGAAAGCCGTACCCCGTCCAAAGGCCGGTCCGAAGCCCGGCATCAGTGAAGCGAACGCGCGCCTTCTCCTGGAGAAAGCGTACGCGGCATCCCGAAAGGCATTCCGGGCGAAGGACGTTGCCGGGGTAATGGCGACGGCGACGAAGGACTATACGGTCGAGTACCCGGCCCGCACGTCAAGTCGATGGCAGGTTGAACGGGATCTTCGGAAGGACCTGAAATCCACCAAGGCGATTAAGTCGTGGACCGCGAAAATCGGCGCCATCACGGTGGCAGGCGACTCCTTTACGGCCAACATCACCGAGAGTAAGACTTCAATCATCCTCGACGGCAATGGCAAGCCGCATACTTCGGAAGTGGTGGATACGCTGAAGGATGTATGGGTCAAAACGCCGTCCGGCTGGCGAAACCGCAAAACCATCGTGGTGGCCGCTACCGTGAAATTGGACGGGCGGCTTCAGGCAGAGTAGGCGGCGGCCTCCAGCAGCACGCCATCGGGGTCACGGAAGTAGCAGAGTCGCTTTCGCCCCATGTTCCCGACGTCGAAGGGCACCTCGACCGGCTCGCTGAGAAGCGGCACGCCGGCTGTCTTCAGGCGGCGCAGTAACTGCTCCATATCGTCCACAACGAATGCGATATGCCGCAAGCCCAGCGTGTTGGGGAGCGCGTTTGCCTGGAGGACCTCACCGGCGGGCGAAACGTACTGAAGAAGCTCGAATCTCACAGCCGATCCTGCCGCCTCGACAAACACGCAGCGCGCGTTGACGGCGGTCAGCCCCGTGACCGTCTCGATCCATCGGCCTTCAAGTGTCGCTTCGAACCCGCGTGTCAAACCGAGCACCCCCTCGTAGAACTCCAGAGAGCGCTCCATGTCGGAAACGACAATGTTAACGTGGTCGATTCGCACTCAGGCCTTCTCGCTCTTCAGCAGGCTGTCCGCGACGCCGGCGCGGAGCTGATCGGGGCGCTGTCCCTGGAGCAGAAGGGCTACCGCATCGCGCGCGTGACGCTCTAACGGGTATTTGCGGCGGAACGAATGGCCTCCGCATACGCGCATCGCTTCGATGGTTACCTCCTGGGCCGTTTCCACCGCCAGCGTTTTCGCCCTGTCCACCCATGGTTCGGCGCCGGCGGGATCGCGGTCGACCTCCCATGCGGAGCGCCATAATAGGCTTCGAACCGCTTCGGTCCGGACGCTGATGCCGCCGAGCCGGACCTTGTTCGCATCGGATATTCCGCGTTCGGCGCACCAGGGGAGCGCGAAGGCGAGCGCGGCACGGGAGATGCCCAGCGCGGTCGCCGCAAGGCCCAGGCCGAACAGTGCGCTGGTGTTACGGAAGTCACCGGCGCGGTAATCGCCTGTGAGTCTCCACGCGTCGGCGATGCGGCAGTGCGAGAAGGCGAGTCCGTGGCTCGCGGACGCGCACATCCCCATGCCGTCCCATCTCTCCGAAATGCTGATGCCGCGGTTGTCCATCCGCACGATGAATGAATGCCGCGCGCCATCTGCATCGGTTCCGCCCGTGACCGCATACGTCGCGGCGTCGCACCCGGAGGCGAAACCCTTGTGCCCATCTAGCAGCCAGTCAGCGCCATCACGACGACAAAGCAATGGTGACCGCGCGCCGTCCGGCCCACGTCCCTCCGCGCCAGCAACACAGATGAATGCGCCGGTGTGCAGCACGTCATCGATGACAGCCTTCCCGGTTTCGGGAACGGCCGAATGGGCGATTTCCCAACCGCACGCCGTGTGCATCACCCAAGCCACCGCTAGCGACGCGTCGGCGGCGGCGATGATCTCGCATGCGTTCA
This sequence comes from Armatimonadota bacterium, assembly GCA_036504095.1. Classification (NCBI taxonomy): domain Bacteria; kingdom Bacillati; phylum Armatimonadota; species Armatimonadota bacterium. The sequence continues at coordinate 80,763 of DASXVS010000019.1, forward strand.
CAAACGCCACGGTGCTGGCTCCGCGGCCTCCGTGGGAAGGCGGCACGGCCAGGGCCATCAGGCCCGCCTCGTCCAAATCGCGAAGATCCTCTACCGGGAATCGCATTTCCCGGTCGGCGGCGGCGGCGCGCCCGGCGATCCGGGGCGCGACACACAGCGCGTCGTCAAGCACGCTCTGTTCGGATGCTGTAAGTGAGAAGTTCATAGGATTCCTGTCACGGTCCGCAGGACTGGCTTCGCCGACGGCACCTCGGCTCATTGGTAAGCGCGTCGATCGGGACGCCCATGCGAACCGACGCGCGGTTGCGATTGTTGATATCAGCGTATAGACACACGAAGGGCGCGTAGGATTCAAACCATGCTATAGCACGCACACTCCGCGAAGCAATCTGCGCGTGGCGTGCAGGGCGTGCGCAACCTATTTGATATATCTTGGTTCCGCCGGAAGTAATATGAGAGTATGAAACGAATTCTGACAGCGGTTATCGGTCTTGCCACGGTTCCACTCAGTCTGGCGCAGGGTCCGCCCCCGGACAGTGCCACTCTGGTGGCCGTACGCGCGTCTGTCCCCGCCATCAAAGCCGGCGCGGTCGGGCAGGCCACCGTTACGCTGAAGATCTCCCCCGGCTGGCACGTGAACTCGAACAAGCCAAGCGAAGATTACCTTCGTCCGACAGTCGTCGCGTTGAAGGGCGAAAAGGGGATCACGCCCGGCAAACCGACGTACCCGGCCGCCGAAATGCTGACGCTGACTTTCAGCGACAAGCCGCTGTCGGTCTTCCAGGGCGAAGTGCCCGTGATGGTACCGCTAAGCGTCAACGCGGACGCGCCGGGGGGAACGGTAACGCTGAAAGGCATCGTCGACTTCCAGCCCTGCAACGCTACGTCGTGCTTCGCGCCCGCGACCAAACCTTTCACCCTCCTGGTGAAGGTGCTGCCCGGGCGTAAACCCGTTCCTCCGAAGAAAGCCGTACCGCCTAAGCCTGCCTCGGTGTCGCCGCCAACTTCCGCGGGACCGGTGCAGCCGGCCCCGCGGCCGCCCGTGATGCCGCCAACGTCACCCGCAACCGGGCCGGGCCTGGCGGGGCCCCCCGCGCCGGCGGCCGTGAAGCCTGCTCCAACCGCAGTGCGGCCCGCACCGGCGCCTGTGAAGCCTGCCGCGACCCCTACCGCCGTTTCCGCTTTGCCGGCGGCGCCCCCGGCCCCTCCGGTTGACCCGTGGTCGAATGCGCTGCAGAAGCGCGGGCTTCCGGTATTCCTCGTTCTCATCTTCTTCGCGGGTCTCGCGTTGAACCTGACACCGTGCGTCTATCCGATGATCGCCGTCACCATGTCCGTCTTCGGCGCGAGGGCAGGGGAGCCGCGCGCGAAATTGCTGGGCAAAGCCATCGTCTACGTGCTGGGCATGGCAACGATGTACACGACCCTTGGCTTGTTCGCGGCTCTCACCGGAGCGCTTTTCGGGGGCGTGCTGCAGAGCGTCTGGGTGCAGGTTGGCATCGCTGTCTTCCTCTTCGCGATGGCGCTCGGAATGTTCGGTTTGTTTACGCTGCAGCTGCCCCCGTCCGTCGCGAACCGCCTGGGCGGCTCCAACCGGACCGGAATGGCCGGCCTCTTCGTCAGCGGACTGGTGGTCGGGTTATTCGCAGCGCCCTGCGTCGGACCGGTCGTGCTGGGCCTGATCGCGCTCGTCGGCGCAAGGCACGATGCTGCTTTCGGAGCCGTATCTTTCTTCACTCTGGCGCTTGGCCTGGGAGTGCCCTATGTGGTGTTGGCGCTTTTCACCGGCCTGCTCGGCAAACTGCCGCGGTCCGGTGGGTGGATGGAGACGGTGAAGCACTTCTTCGGAGTGATTCTGATGGCCGTCGCTGCCCGGTACCTCGTCCTGGCATTCGCGAGGGAGTGGGCCGATTTCGTGACGCCGCTCGCCCTCGTGCTAGGTGGCGACTACCTGGGATTTGCGGAGTCTCACGGCGGCGAGTCGATGCGGTTCGTCAATAACAAGCGCGCCCTCGGGGTGATTGCCGTCGCTCTTGGCGTGTTCCTGGCGGCGACCGCGTGGAACGGCACGCACGGCCTGCCGGCAGTCGAAGAGGCACGCTGGACCATCTATTCGGACGCGGCTTTCGCCGATGCGCGGGCGGCGCAGAGGCCAATCGTCATGGATTTCGGAGCGTCCTGGTGCGCGGCCTGCAAGGAACTGGAGGAGAAGACATTCCCGGACCCCGCAGTCGCGGATGCACTCAAACCTTTCACCAGATTGCGAGTGGAACTGGACGGCGCCAACCGCGCAGAGGAAGCCGTTCTGCGGGCGAAGTGGGGGGTGAAGGGTTTACCGGACGTGGTGTTCCTGGACTCGGCCGGCCGCATCGTGCCGGCCGCCCGCATCGGTGGTTTCCTGCCGCCGAAGGATTTCATGAACAGGGTGGCCGCGGCGAAAGCGGCCGATTCCGCCACCCCATAGGTTGGGGCTACAGCGTCACTCGCATCCCATCATACGCGACCTGCATCCCGAACGTGCCGGCCAGATCCTGGAACGCCTCGTAGGGAAGCACGCCGTTGTGCGAGAAGTGGGTGATGATGCCGGGCGCGTCCTCGACCAGCGTGCCCTGCGCCTGTAAACGGTCACGAAGCGCGACGGCCGAAGGCAGATCCAGATGGTATGGCCACTTCGGATCCCGCTTGTTTGCCCCGAAGGTGCATTCCACCAGCACTCCGTCGAGGCGCACCGTTTTCAGGAACTCCCACGTCTCCTCGTCATAGTAGCCGGTGTCCCATGCGCACAGCAGGGACTTCCCGTCGCGCGTGATGATGTAATTCAGCGTTTCCTCGCCATCCGTTTTGTGGTGGCTCGGGACGGGAACAGCGGTCGCGTTCGGCAGCTGAATCGGTACGAATGGGGGAGCAGGATGAAGGCGCACGTCCTCATGTTCGTCCAGGGTCGACTGGATGGACGCGCGGACGCCTTCATTGCCGTAAACGTCGAGACCATTGGCCTTGCGATGGTTGGCGAAGACGGGGCGGACGTATTCCAGTTCCTGCGGCACGCAGTGGTCCGAGTGGCTGTGCGTGTAGAGCAGGGTCGAAAGCGCCGACCAGTCGAGGCCGAAGCGGTGGACCGCGTAGAGGCAGTCAGGGCCTAGGTCGATCACAATGTCCGGCGGCAGATATAGCGACTGCCTTGCCCGGATGTCCTTGCCTCCGGCGATACGCGCGCTTTGACACGCATCACAACCGCAGAACAACGCCGGGATCCCCTCAGCGGCCGACGTGCCCAGGATGATGGCTTCCATACTACCTCTTTCCAGTGGTGAAATTGTTATCTTGAAGATAGGAACGCGGTTCACATCGTGACAACCGTGTGAACCGTTGACCGCGTCTGCGAGTTTGCGTATAATAAGCATCAACTATTACAGCCATAACGCCATAGTGGAGGTCCGGATGAATTCTCTTGCCCTTGTTGCGGTTTCAATTTGCGTGCTGGCTCTTGGCTACAGGTATTACGCCGCCTGGGTGGCGGCGAAGGTTCTCGTGCTCGAGCCGGACCGCGTGACGCCGGCCCATCAGTTCCGGAACGGTCGCGATTATCACCCAACTAACAGGTTCGTGCTATTCGGGCACCATTTCGCCGCGATCGCGGGCGCCGGGCCGCTTATCGGGCCCGTGCTGGCGGCGCAGTTCGGCTGGGGTCCGTGCGCCCTCTGGATCCTCGTGGGAGCGGTGTTTGCCGGGGCAATTCAGGACTTGCTCATCCTCTGGGCTTCCGTGCGGCAGCGCGGCGAAGGCCTTGGACAGATTGCCCGCGAACAGGTGGGCCCCGTCAGCGGTTGGGCCACCGCGGTGGGCATCCTGTTCATCATGGTCGTCGCGCTGGCTGGGCTTGGCCTCGTTGTGGTGAACGCTCTTAAGGGTTCACCGTGGGGTACCTTCACCATCGCGGCGACGATCCCCATCGCGCTCCTCATGGGACAGTGGATTCACCGCTGGCGCCCCGGCGACGTGAAAGGGGCGAGCATCTTTGGCGTCACCCTGCTCCTCGGCGCGCTCCTCGGTGGGAATTGGGTCGCGCACAGCCAGTACGCTCGTTTGTTCACGTATTCCTCCGAGGCTCTGTGTGTTATCCTCCCGGCGTACGGCTTTATCGCCGCCGTGCTGCCTGTGTGGATGTTGCTCTGCCCGCGGGACTACCTCAGCACATATATGAAACTCGGTGTTGTGGGACTGCTTGCTGTGGGTGTGCTCCTGATTCACCCGACGATGCACATGCCGATGGTAACGCAATATGTGCATGGTGGGGGGCCGATCTTCCCCGGACCTGTCTGGCCGTACGTTAGCCTGATCATCATGTGCGGCGCCATCTCCGGATTCCATGCCCTCATCGCCAGCGGAACGACGCCCAAGATGATCTCCTCGGAGCGCGAAATCGTCGGCATATCGTACGGCGCAATGGTCGTTGAGGGCTTCGTTGCGATCCTGGCCCTGGTAGCGGCCTGCTCGCTGCAACCGGGCGACTACTACCACATCAACATCGACCCGAAGTCCTACCAATCGGCCGCTTACAGCGCCTCCGCGCTCGTCGGTAAATACGGGCCGGCGTTCCAGGCGCATGACCTTGGTAACCTCAGCAAGATGGTCGGCGAAAACGTCGGGGGGCGTCCCGGCGGAGGCGTGACGCTCGCCGTCGGTATGGCGTCTGTGTTCAGCAAGCTGCCATTCATGGGCACGCTGATGGCTTTCTGGTATCACTTCGCCATCGTGTTCGAGGCGATGTTCATCCTGACCACCATCGATACCGGTACGCGCGTGGCCCGGTTCATCATCCAGGAGCTCATCGGCGCGCTGTATAAGCCCGCCGGCCGTACGAACTGGCTGCCGGGCATCTTGTTCTCCAGCGCGCTGATCTCGCTGGGGTGGGGGTATCTCGTCTATTTCAACGGGATCAGCACGATCTGGCCCATGTTTGGCGTAGCCAATCAGCTCCTTGGCGTTCTGAGCCTCGCTATCGGCACGACCCTGCTCCTGCGATATTCGCCGCGCCGTCTCCATGCGTTGGTGGCGTTCCTTCCGCTGTGCTTCCTGAGCGTCACGGTCATCTACGCCGGGATATTGAACATCGACGGCTACATCGCCAAGGGGTTGCTGGTACCCGAGGTCCTGACAGTCGCGATGCTAGCGCTGGTTTGCGTCGTGCTGGTGGACTCGGTTCTGCGGTGGTACGGCCTCGTGCGGGCGCCTCGCAGGGCGCCGCTGCCGGTGTTGGGAAGGGAGATTGCCGCTGATATGGCGTCCTTACGCCAGCCCGTCGCGGAATCTGTTTGAACGGTTGGACGGCGCAGGGGTATCCTATCCATGGTTTGGCCCGGAATCGCCGGCGCACCCATTCCAACGCGAAAGGCATACCCTTGCGACGATTATCGTTAATTCTCTTCAGCGTGCTGATTGCCCTGCCGGCCATGGCCCAGCAGCGGAAGATGAAACTGGATTCCCTCGGCTTGCCGCCCTATCCGGGTGTCACCAACGTGGGGCATATCAGCCTCCCGTTGAAGGACATCCTCAAGCCGAAGCCGGGCGAACACCCGACCGGGCCCGCACTCACCGACCTCGCCATTCAGACCTACCGCACGCCGCTGACCACTTCCGTTGATTCCATCTGTGCGTTTTACCTGAAATACGCCCAGCAGCTCGGTTGGCGCTTGCTGGACGATATCCCCGATGGCGTTCTCAACCGCAGCCTCGTTTTCTGGAGCCCACTGGCGCCTGGATACCTGACGGTTGAAGTCCTTCCCGGCCCGGATAACACGCGTCAGATTGACCTGACGCGTCTGCTGGGTGATGTCGATCCGATGCGCCCCGGAGAAGTCGTCAAATTGACCGGCAAGCGGATCCGCGAACAGCACGTCGAAATCACTTATATGGGGCAGTTTCAGAACATCAAGACCGGCAAGGTAGCCCGCCAGACTTTGACCGCGGTCGAAGAGCGGTCCGAGTCCGGGCTTCCGGCGACGGCCGCGTTGCGCATTGCCCCTAAGGACGAAACCTATCTTGCGGTGATCAAGGTGAAGGACTCTACGAAACACATGGTTTCGGCCGATGCGTACACCACGAACAACACGCTCGTGGCCCATGGAGAGTCGCCGACGCCTACGGGATCCCTGACAATGCTGGGACGGGTCCGCGCCACCCAGGGGCTCGCTCTGAGGGTCGTCGTCATGGGCTGGCAGGTCCTTCCGGCCACACCCATTGCGCCAAAACCGGCCCCGCAGCCGGTAAAGAAGGCATCGACGGCGAAGTTTGCTTCAACGGCGAAGCCTGGCAGCGCGACGCGCAAACCTGCGCAGCCGGTGAAGCCGGCTCCGACGGCGGTCCCGGCGCCCTTTCAACCCGGCGCGGCGGGCTCCGGGACTCCGGCGCCGCTCCCGGTCGCGCCGTCACTGCCTCCGCCGACTCCGGTGGCCCTGACGGAATGGTATGGCCTGCGACCACCGCTGACAGCCATCCTGGAAGCGCGCCGCGGACCGTCCACGACGAAGACCGATTCGGTGGTGATAGAGAAGGACGTGGAACTCGGATCGACCTGCGACGAACGCAAGACGCAGACCGTCCCCTGGCGCATCGACACAACGGATCAGTTCACGTTCTCGCCGGACCTTTTCGGCATCTCCCTTCAGCGCGGGCAGGTGGGCACCAAGACCGGCACGCAGACGGTGGAGTTTCCATTGCGCTCGGGTACCAGCAACACCTATACCGTGACGCAGGCGAAGGCAACGACTACAACCGAGGTGTCCATTGGGTACGCGTTCAATGGGCAATGGGTCTCGCTGCCGGGCAAGAGGGAGAATCCAACGAAGACGACATACGTTGTGACGAACGCCACCCAGCCGGTGATTACCAGGAAATCTACGGGGGTTTGCCCCGCCAAATAGCGGTCGGACGTTAGGGGGGCGCCCGCTTAGCCGCCCCACCGAGGTTCAGTCTCCCGTCACCCGGATGCTCGTCGGCGGATCGGCCGGCTCGGAGAGTTTGGGGCACGTGATGACGAGAAAGCCGTCTTTGTAATTCGCCGTCACGTTCTCCCGGTCGAGGGGCACGTTCGGAAGCAGGATGTCCCTCTGGAAACGGCCGAAGTACACTTCCAGCTGGTGACACCTGCGCCGCCCGGTAGAGGCATCCTCGGGCTCGGGCCGATCCCCGCTCACCGTCAGCACGCGGTTGTCCGCCGCCAGTGTCACCCGCGTGTGCGCGAGGTTAACCCCGGCGGCCTCAACGCGGACCCAGATGCAGTCATCGCTTTCGCAGATGTCGACATTGGGCTGCCACATCCTGGCGGGAACACCTGTGCCCAGCATTGTACCGAACGCTTCTTGCTGGAAGCGCTGCATTTCGCGCTCCATCTCACGGATCATATCTTCATATCGCTTGAACATAGCACTGACCAGTATACAACCCCGCGGCGCCATGGTTCCATGCGGGGGCAGAGGTGCAGGGGCCGGGGGCCGAGAAAGACACCTGGGCCAAACGCCATCCACTAAACCTTCACAGGTCCCCCTGCTTTGGCGGATGCCCGCAACGCATCGAGAACGGCGGCGCTGGATACTCCGTCCTCTCCCGGCCACAGCGGTCTGGAGGCATCCCGGACGCACGCGTTGAAATGGGCGATCTCGTCCACGTACTGATCGCCGAGGGGGATGCGTTCTTCCCTTCCGGGCTTTCCCGCGGCATGAACGGTGATGAGCACCGGCTCGTCACGGCAGATGAACGGGAGGTTCAACGAGATCTCCCCTGCCTCACCTTTGACGGTCAGAGATTGTTCGTAAGCCGCCTCGAAGGAACAGCGGAACGTCGCCGTGCCCTTCTCGAAATGAAGCGTGCCCTCGAAGCTCGAATCGACGCCGACGCCGTGGCTGTCTGTCGATACGCCCTCGACGCGAACCGGCTCGGAGCCGAACACGAGCCGCGCCGCGTTAACAGGGTAGCAGCCGACATCGGCGAGGGCCCCGCCGGCAAGCGCCGGGTCCCAGCGGAAATTCGCAGCGTCATCCAGCGTGAAGCAGAACGATCCGGATAAATGCGTGACCGCGCCGATGGCTCCCTCGGCAATGAGCTCCACGATGCGCTTCCATCGCGCGTGGTGGCGGATCATGAACGCCTCCATCACGCGAACTCCGCGTGAAGCCACCGCATCCGCCACGCGGCGCCCGTCCTCGGCGGAGGGCCATGCCGGCTTCTCCACGAGAACGTGCTTGCCCGCCGCGATTGCCTCCAGCGCCCAGACCGCATGGAGGCCATTGGGGAGCGGGATATATACGGCCTCGACGGCGGGATCGGCCAGCAGGGCTTCGTACGAACCGTACGCCGTCTCGAAACCGAACTTTGCGGCGGCCGAGCGAGCCCGGTCGAGGTCGCGGCTGGCGATAGCGACGCCTTCCACGCCCGGCGTCTGGGTGAATGACGGCAGCCATCGATTGAGCGCAAACCGGGCGGTGCCAAGCACGCCCCAACGAACCGGATCGGACATTGAACTCGCTCCTGAAGGTGGTATGCCCTCATTATAGGGCTCACTCTGTCCTGGCGTCCCCGCTGCGCCCGCTCGTATTGCATCATCTAGGAATCTTACTTTGGGGTCTTGGTTGCCTCATTTGGGAATCTTACTTTACGTGATCGCAATTCGGCCTGTAGTTTCTTGATGTTCCTGGTGATCTCGGCCGGGTTGAGGGTGTCGTAGACAGCGG
>DASXVS010000020.1 GCA_036504095.1 Armatimonadota bacterium
CAACTCCGAAGCCAGTTGCCGAATCTCCTTCAATGTCGGTGGTTCCGGCCGCGGGGCCAACCGGGCTCGCTTCTCTCGCCCCGGCTCAAACTCCAACTCCAGCGTCGGCGTGAACTTGATGGCCTTCTTGTTCTTGTTATAGTTGATTATCCGGTAACGCGCCTTCTTCGTGTGGATGTCGCGGAACCGGTGAAGTTCCCTCCGCGGCGTCCTCGACACAAGTGTGGCGAACCCGCCGGGCAATGGGACGATTTCTCCGTACCGGAGTTTCTTGGCCATCACAGCAAATACCGCATTCACCCCCTTGGTGGCCTTTCTCACTGAGAAGCCCTTCTCGACCAGCATCTTCACCAGCGTTGCCTTCGTGACGTTTGATTCCTTCGCCATATGCCGCCAGCCTTTCTGAGGGACAACTTGCCCCTCTAAGTTCTGTTAGTATCCTTTTTCTCGAAAAAGCAGCCCTATGGACAGAACCTTGCCGGAGAGCGAGGCGGGCCCAAAGCAGCAGAGCACTCCTGGTCATTCCTGGCTATCGCTCCCCTCTCCCCCAACCGCAGATACCCATCTCATGGCCTATCTCGAACAAAACAAATGCCATCTACCCCAGCAATGACAGATCGAAGTAGCCGTCGCAGTGACGCTGGAAGCTGGAAGCATGTAGCGTGGGCTGTTGAAATGTTCGCGGCGGCGTTCAATGGATGCCCGCTTCGGGCGTTGGATGAAAGATGGCGAGCGCGTCGGGGCCAGGTGAGCTGACCGAAAGACAACGGCTCCGACGACACCTACGGCATGTGAGCCTGCCGGTGCCGGCCGGGATCTCGTTGCCGGCGCCGTGTGTGACGGTAATCGTCGATGGCTCCGCTGGATGCCTGTTTCGGGCGTGTGGATGTCATGCCGCAAACGTGATGGCGCCCAGGTGCTCAGACGGAAACACAACGGCTCCGATAACACTTGTGGCAGCCGGGCCGGCGGATATCGTCCAGAATCTCCCCGGCGGCGTGCTGACGCCCAGATGCTCTGACGAAACACAACGGCTCCGATGACACTTGTGGCAGTCGAGCCGGCTGAGTTCATCCAGAATCTCCTCGTCGGCGTCGTGCTTGACCGCTCGACGTTGCTGGAAGCCCTGGTACGCTCGGGACGAAGCCTGAGAAACTGCCTGTACCCGGACGGAGTAGTCTTGCCTGGCGAGGATCATGTTCTCCACAGTCTGACGGAGCTGATCAACACTCTTGTCGTTGCCGGCGGTGAGTTCTCGGACCGCTCCATCGACGTAGGGCTTTCTCCAGAGCGTGGCTGACCGGTCATCGAAGATTCCGAAGTCGTGCATGTCGTAGCCTTCGTTCTGAACGATCTTGGCCTTGACGTCCTCATAGTCGATGTTGAAGGCGTCACACGGGCGGTCTATTTTCCTCAACTACGGCCTGGAATGCTTCATAGTCGGCGGCTGCGGCTCGGGCGACCTCGAAAAGCCTTTGTAGCAACTCCTCAGTTCGATTGAACTCCACTGTGAGCCGGCCGGACTCAATTGCGATCCCAATGGGCAGTTCGGGAAGCCTCCGCTCACACGACTTGGGCAGAATGGGGATCGCAACGGCCGCAGCTTTCTGATATCGGCGAAGGGACTCCAATCGGTCCACCAAACGCGCCTTTCTCTTCCGCTCGCTGAGTGTATCCGGCGATTCCCAAAGGTCCTCCAGCGTCGCAATCAACTCTAAGCGGTCGACGAGGACGGTGTTGCCAGCCCGGTATCCTCCGAAGTACTGCACCAGACTGATTGCCCGACGGCGCTCAACGCCGAAGAGCTGTTCGCACACCGATCGGTCCAACACAGGGACCGTCAATGCGCGCAACTGATCGAGAATCTCGGGAATGTGCAATAGCCATCGGGGTTTGGCGGGCATGGAGCAAGTTCGGGGTACTCCTCCACGTTAGTGCACAGTCACGCAAAATGCACTGAGTTATTGCTTATGATAATACCCACTAACAAAAG
>DASXVS010000021.1 GCA_036504095.1 Armatimonadota bacterium
AGGACGAACGCGACGATCGCGAGGAAGATCCCGATGAGCAGGACCAACCGGTTCGAGCGCTTCAAGGTATGTATCTCCCCGACCGATACGTGTGACAGGTGGCAACACTCTAGCACCGTGATTCCGGTCGGATACCAGCCAAAGGGGCTAGTACCGTTGGGAGGAACTGTGCAGAGCCGACGCACATCGTAAGGTGCCCTGCAAGGGGGCTCCAGCGAGTGTCAAGTCGGCGACACGCAGGGTGTGATCCAGTGTCAGCGAGGGCAAACGAAACGGCCCGCCGGATGTCCGGCGGGCCGTCGGGTTCGCTGTGCGACCGGAGTCGCCTGGGGGAGCCCTACATCGCGGTGCCAACGGTGCTCAGGGCGCCGCTGACACCGTTGCCGAGGAAGATCAGCGCAATGATTGCCACGACGGCGACGAGGCCGAGGATGAGTGCGTATTCGGCGAGACCCTGACCCTCGTCGTCCTGACGGAGAGCCTGTGTCGCGAGTGCCTGGAGCTTGGAGCTGTGCACGGTGTTCACCTCCCTTCCGGGGCGAGTTGCCCGGCCGGGGAGCGTCGCAGGAACGGCGATACCGCCAATTCCCGTACCCCCGGTAATGGCGCCATCCTGTATCCGGATCGGGCTGATGACAAGTAGCCGATGGTCCCGCCCCGGGATCCATCGCCCCCACCGGATACGGAACGACGCCGGCTGCCACTGGTGGCAACCGGCGTCGTGCTCTTGCGAACGTTGGCTCGACGCTAGATCGAGGTACCGACGGTCGAGAGGATCTTCGAAACCTGGCCGCCCAGGAAGATCAGGGCGACGATCGCCACGATGGCGATGAGCGCGAGGATCAGCGCGTACTCCGCGAGGCCCTGGCCCTCCTCCTCGTCACGGACGATGAGCGAAGTGATAAGTGCGTTCAGCATTGTGAGGTCTACCTCCTTTCCCGGAAGCTCGCGCCCTGCGGCGCGGCGATGCGCACGGTACGTTGGCGCCCTGCACATGTCAATTGAGACGATCGGTTCCGCGGTGCGCAGACGCACATGATGTCGCCGGCGCGCGGCAGGCTCAGGACGAGTCCACCGCGGTTCGCGGATCTCATCTGGATTAGACGGAGTTGCCGACGGTCGAGAGGATCTTCGAGACCTGGCCGCCCAGGAAGATGAGGGCAACAATTGCCACGATCGCGATGAGCGCGAGGATCAGCGCGTACTCCGCGAGACCCTGGCCCTCCTCCTCGTCCCGCATGAGGAACGAGCTGACCCAGGAATGGATGAGTGCCATATGCGATGACTCCCCGACTCCGGCCACGAGATCTGGGCCGGCTGCCGCGCATGCTAGGCGCATGTAGCCCGGGTGGGAAATGGGACTTTCGTCCCACGCAATACGAAACGGCCGCCGGGGAAACCCGACGGCCGTTGATCGTTCGTGGTGGGCGGGCGGCTAGATCGAGGTGCCGACCGTCGACAGGATCTGCGAGACCTGGCCACCCAGGAAGATGAGGGCGACGATCGCGACGATGGCGATGAGCGCGAGGATCAGCGCGTACTCCGCGAGACCCTGGCCCTCCTCGTCGGTGCGGATCGAGGCGAGCA
>DASXVS010000022.1 GCA_036504095.1 Armatimonadota bacterium
CCGGTCGGAGCGAGGCGAACGCCGCCTCGCCCCCTGACGCGTGCGCGTTGAAACCGAAAGCGTAGTGAAGGAGCGCGCCCATCGACAGGCCGGCGGTCACACGGAAGAGGCCGATCAACACCCAGCGCGTCCGCAACCGGGCGGTGATGCTTAGCTCAACGATCAGGTTGTGCGCGATGAGCATCACAACCGCGATCTGGGTGATCTGCTCCGGCGTGAAGTGCAGGCTCTGCATCGCGCCGATCGCCCCGTACAGGCTGCCGGAGAACGCCACGACCAGCGGGATCGCGGCGGACGGCGGCAAACCAACCCAGCGCATCAGCGGCGCCACGGCCTGCACGGCGGCATCCAAAAACGGCGTCTGCTTGAGCAGCGACACGGCGATATAGGCCGGGACCATCACCTTGAGAAGCGTGACGAACAGCCGCAGGCCCCGCATCAGGCCGCGACGGGTAATCACTATCGGAGACGCCGGAGTGGGTTCCATCGTGCCTTCAAGGTAGCAGGCTGGGGGTGGCTGGGGCCAAAGGCGCGCCCACCCGAGAGCGGCCAACGCATCACTCACACGCCAAACCGGGCGGCCCTTCGCGCTATGGGCCGCCCGGCTTCACGTGTCAGTGATGCCGCACGGAACTCGGCATCGTCGCTCTAGTCCGGCGGCGGGGAAAACGACGCGGCGCTCGGCATCCTCCCTTCGGTCTTGATGAAATGGTCGGCGATTCGGTGCTTCAAAGGGACATCGCCCTGTTTCCACATGTGCAACAAGCCTGCACGCGCGGTCGCCCTTACATAGGCTGGGCGCTTTGCATCACTGTTGAGCTTCTCCAGGATATCGGCCGCTTGCGGAGATCCCGTGCGCGTTAGCTCCTGGATTGCCATGCTCGTTTGAAACCCGAGTCCCTCATTTTGAAACAGCGCAAGCCACTCGCCGGCCACGATTTTCGGAGGCATCGTGAACAACGACTGGATGGCTGTGACCGCGTCCACCACATTCCTTCCTCTCACTGTGGCGGCGGAAATCAGGGACCGGGCGGTTTTGTGCAACCGTGCTACGTTCTCGGGCTTCACGACGAGAGTCAGCCTATTTGTGACGCGAACCACGCCCGTTGGCGCCGTGAAGGGAAGGTATCCCGGCCTGAGGGACACTACGGTGCCTGCTTCTGCCCCAATCAGGTACGGAATCTCGCTCTCAACCTGGAGTGTATATCGTCCCGGCCCGACAAACGACGAACGGCGAGATACCACCACGTGATCGTGAATGCTGGATCGATGGGTGACCGATCGCACCCGACTGGTGGAGATACCCCCAATGCGCAGCGGTTCAGGGGAACGGACCGCGACGGCCCGGCGCGCGGCGGACAGGGGCGCTATCGAAACGGATAGCCACGACTCCTGGTCCTTTCCCAGATCTACCGTTATCGGTGGGCTAACGGAATCGGTTATATCATAATCCAATACAACGGGTTCACCGAGCGTTATCGTGTTCGCTCTAAGCGCCATGCGCACCGAGACGGGCGCTGCCGTCGCCGACAATCCGCCGGCAATCGCCGCCGAGCCCACCGATACGAAGATAACGCTAAGTACGAACAACACACGAACTTGCGATGCAACCATTCGTTACCTCCTATGGTTCAGCAGGGAATATTCCCGTCACGCCTGTTTTGACTATCCGGTAGTTGTAAGAGACCGGCGGATTGGGATTGGACACCTCGACGTACCGATCGATGGGGTGCGGTTCGGGTACGGACCCGGGCATGACTTGATAGGTACCTGCCGCCATGCATACGCTGCAATTGTAAGCATAGCTTTGCGTAGCTTCGTACACTGGGTACTGGGCCGGATTTGGATGCTGCGGATCCATCGAAGGGGGCCAGTGGTGATCTTCAATCCAGAGAAGTGGCCCAGGATGATTGAGGTTTAGTACGTTTCCCGGCGCAAAGTTCACAAACGGGGGGTTTGGCGCCGGCCCAGGATACGTGACGACCTCGCCAACCATACAGGTATTGAGATCGGCCGCAACCAATGTCGGTGATTCCCAGACATAATAGAAGTAGAGCGTTTTCGCATTTTGCGGGTCCACTTCACCTATGGTCTGGTGGAAGTTTATTGGGTGCTGATGGTCACAGCAGTATACGATTATGTGGAACGAACGAGGCTGGTCATCTCTTGCGCCGCAGTCACCGGCAGGTATTGCGAGAGAGTCGTCTACATCGACGGTGATTGTGTATGATGCACGATGGAGAGGTGCGACCCAAGTGACTGTCTGGCCATGGTTATTTTGGTTCAGAAACGCCCCGCCTGTTGCCGACCACGTGTATGTGCAGGTGTCAGCGGTCGGTGTCGATGCGCCGCAGTTCTTTATGTCATTGTCCGTAGCGGGGGCGCAGGTAACGGCTATCTGAGTGTTGGGTGATACCCTTGTACCATCAGACGGAGAGGTTATCCCAGCGCAACTGATGGCATCACCGACGGACCAATTCGCTCCGACGGCCAGATCGAATCGTGGGGAAGTAGCGTCCGCATCATGGGAGCTGTCAGTAGCGGTGTCCTCAAAGTCGACCGTTACGTGGAACGTATCACAACTGTTGTATGCGTGGTGCCCCAAGGTATTGGAGACTCCGTCCCCGTAATGCCACATCTTGATGCCGATCTTGCCCGAAGCCTGTGTGCGACCATCACCACAGGTATCGAGGTCCTCCGGTATCGCAACATTAAACGTGATGTCTGTACCAACGCAGGCGGGTGCTGGTGACGCAGTGATCTGGCATCCGGCCGCACTGAACTGTGGTTGGGCGGTACACCCGCTGCCTCCGGGGGGCGCGGCCATGGCGGCGCGGGCGATCGCAGCCAGCAAGGCGGCGCATACTGCGGCGTTTCTCATTTGGCCCACCTCTTCATTTCGCGCTTGGCCGCATCAGACCAACTATCCGATATGTGCGTAATCGCGAGATCGTTCCATTCCTTCTTCGCCGCGTCTTTGTCTCCGGCTTCCATGTAGGCATGGCCGATCATATAGTGAATCCAGGCGTCCCATTCCGGCACTGGGCAGGGATATTTGGTCAACGCCTCTCGCCAAAGCAGGGCGGCCTTCGCGTGGTCGCCTTCCGTGTTGTACGACGATGCGATATCGCTTGCTATCTCTATGGCCAAATTGTCTTTGGGGTAGAGAGGCAATATCTCCGTCAGAATCTGACGGGCTTTCGGCATGTCGTGCAACCAATTCAGCGTTGTCCAGGCGACGCGGTACTTGGCAAGATAAACCTGATATGGGTCTTTGTTGGCATCAATGACGATTTGTGCCGCCGCGTTGGACGCCTTTGGGTCTTTCAGTCCGTCCAGCAAGACGTCCGCCTTCACCACCAGCGCCCTTGTCTGCAGATCGGGCCGATTAACCACCAAATTGTCTAGGTAGTCCAAGGCCTCTTTGTAACGATCGGCGTACCCCAGGTCCTCGACCACGCGGAAGGCGGCTTCCTCGAATTGTGGACTAGCCGGGTACTTTTTCACATACGACTGTCCGGCGGTGATGGCTTCGGTGTATTTGCCGGCCGAGTGCGCCGTGTAGGCTATTTGAAATAGGATGTCCTGAGCGTGCTCGGGATAGGACGCCTGAATGCTCTGGAACTGCTGGTATGCCGCAGTCCAATCGCCAGTCTGTTTGAAGTAGTCGCCGATCAGAAGGTCGGCGCGGGCCTTATCGGCCTGAGCCGATGACGCGCCGCGGCGCAGCTTCAATTGGTCAAGGAAGTACTTCTCCTTGGCCGCGTCACCCTTGGCGTGGTACCGCATCGTCAGTTTGTGAAGCACCTCCGGCCAGCGGTAACCGGGACTGGTGGACGAAAGCAGTTCGAAGGATGCGATGGCATCGTCATCCAGGCCAGAAGACTCCTGAACGATTCCCGACCAAAACAGGGCCTGCTGTTGGAGTTCGGCGGTGGGATGGGCGGCCAGAATGGCTTTGTACTTGATAAGGGCTTCGGTGGACTTTCCGGCTTTGAAGAGTTGGTAGGCGGCGCCAAGGTCGGCGGCTGTTGGTGCTGTTTGCGCCGGGCTGGGGCACGCGAACAGAAGGGGAAGGGTGAGGCCCGTGAACAGGCCCAAGTGAAAGCGCATGACTAACCTCCTCGCGAACAACAGTGCGCTTGGTGGCGTGTCTTAATGGTCACATCGCGCGAGGGAAGATATCGGCTCTGAATAGACTGTGCCCCCCCCCCCGCTTATTTGTCAAGGATTCGATATATAAGAGTAGCGTATATCATTCATCGGGGCGAATTCGAGGTCAATTCGTCGGGCCGTTCGGTACGTCTCCGAACCGTCCCAAGCGCATCACGGCTCCGCAACACGCATCACTACTATAATCGACGTACAAGACTAAGGAGTTCGTCCTTTGAAACCAGTGCGTAAAGCCGTTATCCCCGCCGCGGGCTTTGGAACCCGCTTTCTGAGCGAGCGGCCCTTCGCGCGAAAATTCTGGAACATGCTCACGTCAGCACATGCCCACGTCAGCACGCAGGCGGCCGCAACCCGGGGGACCAGCACCCAGAATACGGACGCGCCCAACGCTGCGAACAACAGCGTGTCCTCGATGAGGGCATGCGCCAGGCCGAGGAACACGCTCACCAGAAACGCCTGCCGTCCGTGGAAGTTGTCGTTCTCCGTGGCGTCGATAATCAGGCCCGCCCCGTAGGCGATGCCGAGGATCACGCCGGCCCAGAACGGGAGCACGCTCTCGCGCTCCAGA